>NZ_JBFBDO010000269.1:0-1034 GCF_040683335.1 Kitasatospora sp. NPDC093806 | reverse complement strand
CCCGGGGCGGGCTGCGCCGGCGCCCGCCCCGGGCCGCCGGGCGGCCGTCGGTCGCCGAGACCTGGCGGGCCAACGCGCGGCTCTGGTCCTCGGCCCGGCGCCGGTACGTCTACCTCGCCCTCTGGGTGCCCAACGGGCTGATCGTCGGCGTCGAGGCCCTCTACGTGCCGTACCGCCCGGACGCCGCCGGCCTGCTGTTCGCCTTCGGCGCGCTCGGCATGCTGGTCGGGGACGTCCTGGCCGCGCGGGTGCTGCCGGCGCGGTGGCGGGAGCGGCTGGCGGTGCCGCTGTGCGTGCTGCTGGCCGCGCCGTACCTGGGCTTCGCGGTGGAACCGGCGCTGCCGGTCGCGGTGGTCCTGGTCACCGTCGCCACCTGCGGCTACGCGTCCGGGCTGCTGCTCCAGGAACGGCTGCTGGCGCTGACCCCGGGGGAGTCGAGCGGGCAGGCGCTGGGCCTGCACAGCTCCGGGATGCTGGCCTGGCAGGGCGTGGGCGCGGCGGTGGCCGGCGGGCTGGCCGAACTCACCACGGCCGCCACCGCCATGGCGGTCACCGCCGTGGCCTCACTGGCCGTCACCGCCCTGCTGGCGCCGGGCCTGCGGTCCGAGCGGCCATCCGTGTCCGTATCACTGCTACCATCCGCGCAATCCGAACAGAGTTAGAACGTAGAGCCGGAACAGGGTGGGGCGTCAGGTGCAGGAACAAGCAGGGGTGCAGGAGCCGGACGCGGACACGGGCGGCGGTGTCCGTCGCCGCCGGGTCGCCGTCGGCGTCGCGGCGGGGTTCTGCGCGCTGACCCTCGTGGGCGCGGGCGGCTGGGCGCTGAGCGGCTCGAACACGGAGGCCGGCAACCCGGCAACGTCCGGTACGCCGTCCGCACCCGCCACGTCCCCCGCGCCGTCCGAGCCGGCGCCGCCCGCGACCCCGGAGCCCCCGGCCGCCGCGCCGACGCCCACCGGACCCACCGCCGCGCCGGCCGAACCCACCGCGCCCACCGCGCCCAGCGAGCCCACCGAGCCCGCCGTCCCGTCGGC
>NZ_JBFBDO010000268.1:0-1038 GCF_040683335.1 Kitasatospora sp. NPDC093806 | reverse complement strand
CCTACACCCTTACCCCGGGACAACCACCGCCCGGGCTGGACTACCTTCCTGCGTCACCCCATCGCTCACCTAATACCACCTTGGGCCGGCGGCTCCACCACTCCCCTTCGTCCGAAGACTCCGGGACGGCTTCACGGCCTTAGCATCAGAGGGTTCAGCGTTGGCGCTTCAAAGCGGGTACGGGAATATCAACCCGTTGTCCATCGACTACGCCTGTCGGCCTCGCCTTAGGTCCCGACTTACCCTGGGCAGATCAGCTTGACCCAGGAACCCTTGGTCAATCGGCGCAAGAGTTTCCCACTCTTGTATCGCTACTCATGCCTGCATTCTCACTCGTATACCGTCCACGACTGGTTTCCACCGCCGCTTCACCCGGCACACGACGCTCCCCTACCCATCACAGCAGGCGTTGGCCCTTCATGCTGCAATGACACGACTTCGGTGGTGTGCTTGAGCCCCGCTACATTGTCGGCGCGGAATCACTTGACCAGTGAGCTATTACGCACTCTTTCAAGGGTGGCTGCTTCTAAGCCAACCTCCTGGTTGTCTCTGCGACTCCACATCCTTTCCCACTTAGCACACGCTTAGGGACCTTAGTCGGTGTTCTGGGCTGTTTCCCTCTCGACCATGGAGCTTATCCCCCACAGTCTCACTGCCACGCTCTCACTTACCGGCATTCGGAGTTTGGCTAAGGTCAGTAACCCGGTGAGGCCCATCGCCTATCCAGTGCTCTACCTCCGGCAAGAAACACGTGACGCTGCACCTAAATGCATTTCGGGGAGAACCAGCTATCACGGAGTTTGATTGGCCTTTCACCCCTAACCACAGGTCATCCCCCAGGTTTTCAACCCTGGTGGGTTCGGTCCTCCACGAAGTCTTACCTCCGCTTCAACCTGCCCATGGCTAGATCACTCCGCTTCGGGTCTTGGGCATGCAACTCAGACGCCCTATTCGGACTCGCTTTCGCTACGGCTACCCCACACGGGTTAACCTCGCTACACACCGCAAACTCGCAGGCTCATTCTTCAAAAGGCACGC
>NZ_JBFBDO010000267.1:0-1054 GCF_040683335.1 Kitasatospora sp. NPDC093806 | reverse complement strand
CGCCGACGGGGCGGCCACGCCGTGGCGGCGCCGCCCGCCGGCGGGGCCGGGACCGGCGCGTCCAGCGAGTGGGCGGGGTGCGCCGGGTACGGGTGCGAGGCGCGCGGCCCGGGACCGGTGCCCAGCGGGCCGGCCGCCGTACCGCCGCCCAGCCGGGTCGTGCGGTCCACCGGCAGCCGCACGGTGGCCCCGCAGTTGCAGGTGAACTCGGGCTGCGGCCACTGGTCGGAGCGGCCGCAGTGCGGGCAGCGCATGCTCAGCCAGGAGTCCTCCCAGGACCGGAACCGCACCTGCACCGGCACGCCCCCGCGCAGCAGCGGCACCTTCAGCGAGGCTCCGCACGGGCAGGGCAGCGACGGTGGCTCGTACAGGTGCTCCCGTCGGCAGGCGGGGCAGCGGATCGCCCGGGCACCACCCGCCGCCCCCGGGCCGCGGCCGGCCGGGTCGTGTCCGGTGAAGTCGTCGGGCAGTCCGGCCATCGCGGGCACCGTCCGTTCGAATCGGGGGAGAAGGGACGTGTCCCATGCTCCCCGAAACCCGGGGGTCGCGGCGCGGAATGGGGCAATCCTCAGGGACGAATCAGGGGTGTGCGCTCGATGTCTCGACGGTGAGGAGGAGACGGGCCCACCCCTGTGGGGGACCTGCGGGCACCGGGGTCGAACGCGAGGGGACGTGTGCGGGCCGGTGCGGCGCGTGTGTCACCCCGCGTCCCAGCGGGCGAGGTCGGCGGGGGTGTCCAGATCGTCCGGGGCGGCGACGTCGGCGCACTCGACCAGCGTGAGTTCGTCGGCGTGCGCCGTCAGCAGCGCGCGGGCGCCCGCGTCCCCGCGCGCGCCCGCCACCGCCTCGGCGAAGAACCGGGCCCCGATCAGCACCGGGTGCCCGCGCCGCCCCCCGTACGCCGCCGCGGCCAGCTCGGCCCCCGCCCGGTGCGCGGCCAGCAGCCGGGCCACCGCGGCCGCGCTCACCCCCGGCTACGAGCCGACCCTGCCCGACCACCCCTCCCCCGTCCGGGGCGACGACCCGCCGACCATCGAGCTCGGCCCCCCGCTCC
>NZ_JBFBDO010000266.1:0-1087 GCF_040683335.1 Kitasatospora sp. NPDC093806 | reverse complement strand
GCCCCCGCGAGCAGCAGGGCGAGCGCCGGGACGACCGGCAGGGCGGGCCAACTCAGCGGATGCAGGGACGGGTTGAGGTCGTCGGCGGCGTACCCGACGGTGCCCGCCAGCACGACGGCGGCGGTCAGCCCGCAGCCGGCCACGCCCCATTCGGCGGCCCGCCAGCGGTCCGGCCGGTAGCTGGTGCGGCGCACCCGCCGGCCGCCCAGCGCGAGCCCGCCCGCGCACAGCAGCGAGCCCGCGATCAGCGCGGGGAAGCCCAGGGCCGCCGGGGCCGTCCCGTCCAGCAGCCCGTACATCCCGGCGCACAGCCCGGCCATGCCGAGCAGCATCAGCGCGCCGGTGGTCCGGCGGGCGGCGCGGGTGACGGGGCCGGAGCGGCCGTAGCCGCGCGAGTCCATCGCGGCGGCCAGGCGCAGCGAGCGTTCCAGCGCGTCCTCCAGCACCGGGACGACGATGCCGCGCAGAGCACGCATGCCCTTGGCCGAGCCGGCCCGCAACCGGCGGGCCCGGGCGACGCGTTGGGCGCTCTGCACCAGCTGCGGGGCGACGCTGAGCGAGACCGTGACGGCCACACCGAGTTCGTACAGCGCCCCGGGCAGGACCCGCAGGGCGCGCTTGGGGTTGGCGAGGGTGTTGGCCGCGCCGATGCAGCAGAGCAGGCAGGCGAGGCGCAGTCCGTCGGTGGCGGCGGAGAGCACCGCTTCCAGGGAGACCGGCCCGCCGATCCGGATGCCCGCGTACCAGTCGGGGGTGGGCAGCTGCGGGAGGGTGAGCAGGACGTGGTCCCGGGGGCCGACGCCGGTGGCGAAGACGCAGCGGAAGAGGACGCGGATCGCCACCACGGTGAGGGCGAGCCAGAGGTAGTAGCGGAAGCCGCGGGCCCATGGGGCGTCGGTGCGGCGGGCGGTGACCCCGCGACCCTGCTCGACAAGCCGCCCGGCGAACCGGAGCGATCCGGCGGGCCGGACGGACCCGGCGGACCCGGGGGAGCGGGTGCCGGCCGCACCCCGGTCGCCGCCCGGCGGTCCGCGCCGTACCGGTGGTCACACCCGCCGCCCCTACAGTGGGCGGCCGGGAGAGAGGG
>NZ_JBFBDO010000265.1:0-1262 GCF_040683335.1 Kitasatospora sp. NPDC093806 | reverse complement strand
AGGTAGAGGATCAGGTCCTCGTCGAGGGTGATGCGGCCGAAGTCCATGGCGACGGTGGTGGTCGTCTTGCCGGAGACGTGGCTGAGGTCGTCGATGCCGGCGGAGGCCGAGGTCATGACGGCTTCGGTGCGCAGCGGGTTGATCTCGGAGACGGCGCCGACGAGCGTGGTCTTGCCGACACCGAAGCCGCCCGCGACGACGATCTTCGCGGAGGTGGTGGCGCGGGTGGGGGCGGCCGCGTTAGAGCTTGCGAAGTCCACTGAGGACCCTTTCGAGCAGCGTGACGTCGGGCTGGTTTCCGGATTCGCCGCCGGAAGCGGGCTGGTGGATGGCGACCAGGCCGGCTTCGGCCAGGTCGGCCACGAGGATGCGGGCCACTCCCAGGGGAAGGGAGAGCAGCGCCGAAACCTCGGCCACGGATTTGACCTCGGTGCACAGGGTGCAGATCCGCTGGTGCTCGGGGAGCAGGGTGGCCAGCCGCTGCGGGTCCACGTCGGCCGAGACGAGCGCCTCCAGGGCGAGCTCGTACCGCGGCCGGGTCCGTCCGCCGGTCATCGCGAACGGGCGGATCAGCGGGCCGGAGTCCTGCTCGTCGTCGAAGTCGTCGGCCTGTCCGGGGTCCTGGGCCGGCGGGTGGCCGGCTCCCGGGGCGGGCCCGCCGGCCGGCTGCCCGACGCCCGGCCGGCCGCCGTGGAGGTGGCCGGACTGCTGTCCGTACGTCCCGTCCGGCATCGGGTAGCCGGCCGGGGGAGTGTCGTACGCGGGCCGCGGCCGGCCGTACTGGTCGTACTGTCCCGGCGGGTACGGCTGCTGACCGTACTGCTGGCCGTGCTGAGGCTGGCCGTACTGCTGGCCGTGGAGCGGCTGGCCGTACTGCTGACCGTGGCCGACGACGCCGGGTGCTCCGAAGGCGTCATGGCCTGTGCCAGGGTACGGAACGCCGTACTGGCCGCTGCGGTCGTCGGGCGGTGTCACGGTTCCTCTCCTCACAGGGTGCGGCGGTGCGGTGCGAGCTCTGGCACGGGTCCGGAGCCGGTGGTGCGAAGGCCGTACAACGCCCGAACCCGAGCCCGCCGAAGCGGGCCCGGGACGGACGCGGAGGTGCTTCGAATACCTGGACGGTATCCGACGAACCGTCAGTGCAGGAGACTGCCCTGGAGTTCTGCGCGGAGTGCGGGGGTGAGGACGGCGCCGGCGCGGTCGACGAGCAGGGCCATCTCGTATCCGACGAGGCCGATGTCGGAGTCGGGGGAGGCCAGGAC
>NZ_JBFBDO010000264.1:0-1296 GCF_040683335.1 Kitasatospora sp. NPDC093806 | reverse complement strand
ACCGCACCCAGGAGGCCTTCCACACGGGCCTCGCCGTCCTCCTCGACGGGATCGCCGCCGCAGCCACCCGCCCCGGCCCCTGAGTGTCCGAGCCATGGGATTCACTGTCGTGCCATGGACGACGCCGCTCATCTCGCCTTCATCGACGGCCTCCTGGCCCGACCGCTGCCGGGCGACGAGACCGCCCGACAGCGTGCGCGGGAACCCCTCGCCCACCACCTCGCCGCTCTCCCGGCCGACGGCGGTGGACCCGCCGAACTCACCGAGGTCGTGGCCTCGTTGCGGGCTCGGTTCGGGCCGTCCGGAACGGTGGCCCTCGACGGCTTCACGGACCCGTCGCTCCGGCGGCTGCCGGGCCCACCGCTCGCCGACCTCCTCGCCGACCGGGCCATCGAGATGTACGGCTGGACCGTGGGGCGGAGGTGGCTCGGAGTCGGCCTCCTCAGGAGCGCCGACGCCGCCGCCCCACGGCTGACCGCCATGGTGAGCGCGGTGGCCGCCCCGGCTCCCGCCGGTGGGCCCGAGCTCCGGCTCCTCCAATGGGCCATGACCTCGGCCGAGCACTCCTTCTGCTGGCTGGTGGAGGATCCGGACCCGGAGAAGTGGCCGATCTTCGCGCGTGACGACAAGTGGACGCCCTGGCGGCGGTTCGACGGTCCGGCCGGAGAATTCGTCCACCGGATGCTGACCGATCCGCAGCATCCCTACTCCCTCGCGCGGCACTTCGACACCCACTGGTTCGCGTCCACCGAACGGGCCGAGGACGCCGAACGGGCCGAGGCGGAGTTCTAGGACGGCTTCCATCCGCGCTGGTGAGCCCGTCCGGACCTCTCAGGCGTGGTCGTCGCCGCCGAGGCGGTCGAGGAGGGCGGTGGAGGCGGCGAGGAGGATGCCCGCGGCGATCATCACGAGGTAGCCCGCCGTCTGGTGATCGGCGGGGACCAGATGGCGGACGAAGCCGAAGATGTGCAGACCCCAGAGGTGGTCGGAGACCAGGCCACTGATGCCGCCGACGATGAGGACGAAACTCGCGAAGCCGAGCAGGTTCTTCATGACCGCCACGTTAGGGAGCCGGTCGGCGGGCGGAATCCGACTTTCGGAGCGAGTGGGCGCCACCAAAGTCGCGGGTCCGGGGTCGGCCGCGGCGGGCCGTGTCACGCGCCACGCCGTGCGGGCGTCGGCGGTGGGGCCCGGACGGAGCAGCGGGCAGGGCGGGGCGGCGGCGGCGCGGGTACGTTCGCGGTGTGCAGCAGAGGTCACTCCACGTCAGCAGGCGCGCCCGCGCCGGGGTCCGGG
>NZ_JBFBDO010000263.1:0-1343 GCF_040683335.1 Kitasatospora sp. NPDC093806 | reverse complement strand
GGACTGGCCGCGGTGGCCGAGGTACGCCCGGTGCACCGGCTGCGGCTGGCCGGTGCCGGACGCTTCGGCGACCGGGTGCTCTGGGCCGGGGTGGGGGTGCCGGCGCCGGGGGTAGGCGCGCGCGGGGGGCGGGGCGGGGCCGGGTGGGCCGGGGTCAGGCGCCGGGCGGGGGTGTGCGGCGGGGGGCGAGGCCTTCGAGCAGGAGGCTGACGGCCTGCTGGAGTTCGGTGTCCAGGCGGGTGCGGGGGCAGCCGGCGCCGGGGTGGCTCCAGCGGTGGAGGGCGCCGACGTACAGGTCGCGCAGGGCCTCGCCGACGCGTTCGGGGCTGACGGCGGCGCCGACGTCGCCGCGGGCGCGGCCCTGTTCGACGATGGCGGCGAAGACGGCGCTCAGGTGGGGGCGCTGGCGCAGCATGCGTCCGGTCTGGATCCAGGCGGTGAGCATGGCGGCGCTCAGTTCCGGTTCCTCCTCGTTGAGGTCGCTGAGCACGGACATGCAGGCGCGCAGCGCTTCCGCGGTGCCGGGGGCGTCCTGGAGGAGGGGGGTGAGGCGGTGGGTGAGTTCACGCAGGCGGGCCTGGCTCCAGAAGCTGATCAGGCAGTCCTTGCGCGGGAAGTAGGTGAAGAACGTGCCGCGGCCGATGCCGGCGTGTTCGGCGATCTGGGCGACGGAGGTGTCGGCGTATCCCTGGCGGCGGAACAGGGCCGCGGCGGAGGCGTAGACGCGCTCGCGGGTGCGCTCGCGTTCGCGGCCCCGTCCGCGCCGGCGCCGCGGCGCGGAGCCGGTGCCGGCGCGGACGCTCTCGTCGTCGGGGTGGTGGCGCACGGGGCCTCCTGGCGCATCGACCTTCTTGCATGACGGTCCATCAATAATCCACCATCCAAACATAGATCTGAGTACATGTCATGGCGCGGGTCCCCCGGCGGACGCCGGACGGGCCCACGTTCGTGAACTCTGATACATCTTTAGCCTGTGGCTAGGAAACGGACCTGAGTGTATGTTTGAATCAGGGCCCGGAGGCCGGGGGCAGGCAGCAGACGCGCGGGGAGGGCATCCCCGTGACCGTCCCGGCGAGCGGGCCGGTGCCCGCGCGCCGGCCCCGCGCCACCGGCGCCACCAGCGCCGCCGCCCGTGCCGCCGGCATCACCCGTGCCACCCGTGTCACCCGCGTCACCGTGCCATCCGCGTCACCCGTGCCACCCGTGTCACCCGTGTCATCCGCGCCAACGCGCCGGCGGTCCCCCTCGCGGGACCGCGCCCCTGACGGCCGCGACCTGTCACCCACGCCCGAACCCCTCCTGCCCCCGGCCGGACGCGTACCTGCGGACCGCGTCCGGCCGGG
>NZ_JBFBDO010000262.1:0-1404 GCF_040683335.1 Kitasatospora sp. NPDC093806 | reverse complement strand
CTCGCGGCGACCGTGCCGCCCGTGCTGCCTGACGGTGCGGGGGCCGCCGTCGAGCCGCCGCCCGAGGAGGAGCAGCCGGCCACCGCGACGGCCGCCAGGGCCAGCGCGGGCAGCCAGGCGTACCGGCGGCCGGACGTGATCGGTGACCTGCGCTCCATGGGAACCCCCTCCGATGGCCTCCACCGGGGCGGCGGACGGCGACGTGGCAGGATCCTACGGCTCGGGTCTCGACGGTATCTCCCGTTCCGGTAACGGGAGTTGGACAGCTCCGTCACGGGAGGCGGGCCGGGCGCGCCCGGGCGCCGAACGGGCGGTCCGGGGCACGGGGGTGGTGCGCGCACGTGCGGCCGGGCTCCCGGCGGCGCCCGCCGCCGCCCGAGCTGACCTGCCCGGATGCGGCGGACCTCCCATACCAGTGCGGCCCGTCCGCTGTCGAGCGCCGGGGGGCGTCTTCCCCGGACGGGTGACGTTCTGGTGAAAGTGGTCATGCCAGGAACGGCGGCCCGGCATGCTGATGCCCGTGATCAGGCGGATCCCGAGGACGGGGCGGGTCGCGTGACCGATTGGGACAGACCGATTGGGACATGGGACATCAGTAGGGATGGAGGCCCTGAGAAATGAGCACGAACCTGCCGGAGACCGTGGTCGAGGCCCCGGCCATCCTGCCCGCGCCGCCCCGGGTGATCGACGACCTCACCCGTGACCTGACCCACGCCGCCGCCGCCGTCCGGGCCGTCTCCCGGGCCGGCCGCAACGGCGGTGACGTCGCGGTGGCGGCGTACACGGCGGTGGTCTGCACCGGGCTGTCGGCGGCCCGCGCCCTGGAGGAGGCCGCGTCCTGGTGCCGTCAGGCCCCCGAGGCCGAGGTCCATTCGCTGGCCTGGGCGAGGGTCCCCGGTCACCGCGACGACGTCTTCGAGTACCGGGTCACCCTCGCCGTCAGCTTCCCCGACCACGAGACCGGCGAACACACCGGGGACACCCACCACGCCCGGCGCTGAACCACCGGCCGACGGTCGGTGGAGCACGGTCGAACTGCCTCCGAACCATCGGTGGGTCGGGGTTAGACTCGCCGCATGGAAACTGGGGGGACGAACGAACCGGCCGTGGAGGAGCGCGAACTCTCCACCGGCACCGCCGTGCTGGTCACCGTGCTGGCGGGGGTCTGCGGCGCGCTGGTGCTGCTGGCCGTGCTCCACTGGCTCGGCTGGACGGCGCCCGGCCTCGGCTGGCTGGTCGCCAAGGGCGCCGTGAAGCTCTGCGCCGGCGGCGCGGTCGGCCTGGTCGCCGCCGTCGCCTGGCTCCGCACCCGCCGCCGCCGTCGCGGTCAGCGGCATCATCGGCTTCGTCGGCCTGATCGTCCCGCACCTGCTGCGGATGGCCGCCGGACCCGGCCACCGCTTC
>NZ_JBFBDO010000261.1:0-1459 GCF_040683335.1 Kitasatospora sp. NPDC093806 | reverse complement strand
CACGCCATGCAGCGAACAACCCGCCTCCAGCACCGACCACCGCGGTGAGCCCGGCGGCACCGACCGCCAGATACACTCCGGCCGACAGACCCAGCAATGCGACGAGAGCGACCAACTCCACAATAGATTGCCGCCGCCTTTCGGCCTCATCGGCCGACTCGGCGCGACGAGTGAGACTGGGCTTTCCAGGTCGTGCCGGGCGTGTCACTGCCCCACCTCAATTTCATCTCGATTCCGAAGCGCATTCCTCATGCGCTGGCGAGGAGAAGGATGAATCGGAACCCTGAGGTATCGCCAGGGCGAAGAATTCCCGACGACCGATCGCTGCTGCACCATGATCTCCTCCATCAGATCACAGAAAAGCCCTAGGCCGTCGACCCCCATGCCTTCGAGCAGGGCAATGGACCGCAGATCAGTCGCCAGTTCGATGCGGCGCGCAGCACAGATCCAGGCAAGAGTGAGGATTGCCCAAGCAGAGCAGGCGGTGGCAGCCGACGTGACGAACACCATCAGTGACGGATGGTTGGCCTCTGCCAACATCCACCAGGCGACACCTCCTGCGACAGCGCCTCGCATCCAGACCATCAGGTGCGCAACGAAGCGATGACCTGAGCGGTGATGGATGAATTCATGCGCGATCATGATCTCGCCGTACTTGCTGTGCCGCCATTGCCAAGACCGCATCAGGCGCCCGGGATTCTTCCCGGCGAATGCCAAATGCCAGGCATGCAGATCAATATCGTCGGATTGGTATTCGCGACCAAGGCGGCGAGCGTGCAGGAGAAGCCCAAGGGAAAACCGGGGGCCGGTCAGACCGGCCCGCCAAGGGTGATTCCGAGACGTCCTGAGGATGTACTCGAGCTCGGCGATCCACTCCTGCCCGTGGACGGATCTGATCTCTACCGGTAAGCACTGTCGCGCGAAACGCAAGAGCCCCCGGGAGATGGCCGGACCGCTATACCGCATCGCCGCCAGGACGGCACCCAGAAGAACGGAAACCCCTGCGACGAGCTGAGTCATCACGTGAAGCCCCCCTCATTGGCCGGCCTCGGAAAGGCGTAGGGCCACCCAGTGCTCAACTGCTGACTCAGCCGGGCTAGTTCGACCCGGGCTGCCGACATGCCTTCCGGCGTTAGGCGGTAGTAGCGACGAGCAGGCCTTCCCTCCGACACGGGATCAATGTCTTCGAGCTGCCCGGCGATCCACTGCGCACGCTCGAGCCGAGCCAGAATCGGATAGACCGTGCCGCTAGGGAGCTTCGCCTGCTGCATGAGGTCAAAGCCGTAGCAGGGCTCACCTGGGGCCTCAAGGAAGACCTTCAGCAACTTGGCCACGTTCACCGTGACTCGCACCTCTGCCGCCATGGAGCCCATAGTACGTTCTCTACATAGGGTTGCCAAGGTCGCCGATGCCCAGGGCCGCCCGGCCGCGCCGAGGGTGTTGACCGCGAGTTCGGTAC
>NZ_JBFBDO010000260.1:0-1489 GCF_040683335.1 Kitasatospora sp. NPDC093806 | reverse complement strand
CCGCGCCGGTCGCCCCGCCGCCCGAGCCCACCAAGGCGCCCGTGGCCCCCAACCCCAACCCGACCCCGTGGACCGTGCCGCCCCGCCCGGTCCCGACCCTGCCCGAACGCCCCACCTCCTGCCCGCCGGGCACGCTTGCCTCCTGGGACGGCTGCCACCCCCTGCCCCCGCCGATCACCCTGTCCTGAGCTCGGGCCCCGCGAGGGGTCTTGATCACCCAATAGTTGAATGATAAATTACATCCGAAGCCAGGGCCCGTCCCGGGCCGACCGACCCCTCAGGAGGCAGCGATGACGACCCAGGTCGCCGACAACCCCGAGCAGTCCCGCTACGAGATCACCGCCGACGGCGAACTCGCCGGCTTCGCCGAGTATCACCGCTACGAGGGCGAGATCGCGTTCATCCACACCGAGATCGACCCGCGCTTCGGCGGCCAGGGGCTCGGCGGCGTCCTCGCCCGCGCCGCCCTCGACGACGCCCGCGCCCGCGACCTCGCCGTCCTCCCGTACTGCCCCTTCATCCGCGGCTGGCTGACCAAGCACCCGGACTACCAGGACCTGGTCCCGGCCGCCCAGCGCGAGCGGTTCGGCCTGTGACGCCGCCGACCCCCGCCGCCGCGTCCGCCGACGGCGCGGACTTCGTCCGCTCCGCCGCCGCCGTCGCCACCAGCACCGGCGACGACTACCGGATCGACATCCGCTCCGGCCGCCACCGGCTGTCCGCCGACGAACCGGAGTCCGCCGGCGGCGCCGACACCGCCACCACCCCGGTCGGCCTGCTGCTCTCCGCCCTCGGCTCCTGCACCGCGATCACCCTGCGGATGTACGCCCAGCGCAAGGACTGGCCGCTCACCACCGTGCGGGTCCACCTCGGCTACGAGAAGGGCCCCGAGAAGGCCGTCCGCATCACCCGGCGGATCGACCTCGTCGGCGACCTCGACGACACCCAGCGCGCCCGCCTGCTCGACATCGCCGACCGGACCCCCGTCACCCGGGCGGTCTCCGCCGGCACCCCCATCGTCCCGGCCGCCCCGCGCGCCTCGACCTCAGGAAACGGGACCCACCATGGCTGAGTCGGACCTCCGCACCGCCGCCGCCGTTCCCGCCGCCGTCCCGGCCATCGTGCGCGGCGGCCGCGCCGACACCCCGGGCGGCCCGGTCCACGAACTCCTCGCCCCGCGCGAAACCGCCCTCGGCGGCAGCACGGTCGTCCGCCGTCTGCTCCCCAACCTGGGGCGGCGGATGGTGGGCGCCTGGGCTTTCGTCGACCACTACGGCCCGGACGACATCGCGGACGAGCCGGGCATGCAGGTCCCGCCGCACCCGCACATGGGCCTGCAGACGGTGAGCTGGCTGCACGCCGGCGAGGTGCTGCACCGCGACAGCCTCGGCAGCCTCCAGACGGTGCGCCCGCGCGAACTCGGGCTGATGACCTCCGGCCGGGCGATCTCCCACTCCGAGGAGTCCCCGCGCCCGCACGCCCGCTACCT
>NZ_JBFBDO010000259.1:0-1568 GCF_040683335.1 Kitasatospora sp. NPDC093806 | reverse complement strand
GCCACGAGGTGCCGCGCCCTGCCGGCCCCCCGGCCCGGCCCAGGGAGCCGGGTGCCCGGCCCGGGCGCGGGGCCCGCGCGGGCCCCGCACCCGGGCGGGTGGGTCAGACGGCGGGTGGGTCAGACGGTGGGCCGGTCAGGCGGTCGGCGGGCGGGTGGCGGTGACGACGGTGGCGTCGAGGTCGTCGTCGTAGCCGAGGGCGGCGGTCAGGCCCGCCGCGGTGACCACGGCGAGGGCGGTGGCGGCCTGCTGGTCGCTGGTCTCGAAGAGCAGCGCGCCGCCCGGGGCCAGCCAGTGCGGGGCCTCCGCCGCCACCCGGCGCAGTACGTCCAGGCCGTCGGCGCCGCCGTCGAGTGCCGGGCGGGCCTCGTGCAGCCGGGCCTCGGCCGGGAGGAACGCGATGTCGGCGGTGGGCACGTACGGGACGTTGGCGAGCAGCACGTCCACCCGTCCGCGCAGGTCGGCCGGCAGGGCGTCGAAGAGGTCGCCCTGGAACACCTCGGCGCCGGTCGCGGCGAGGTTGCGGCGGGCGCAGCGGACGGCGGCCGGGTCGAGGTCGGCGGCGTACAGCCGGACGGGGTGGGCCGCGGCGGCGGCCAGGCCGGCCCCGAGGGCGCCGCTGCCGCAGCACAGGTCGACCACCAGCGCGCCCTCGCCGGCCAGCGCGGCAGCGGTGCGGACCAGGTGCTCGCTGCGCCGCCGGGGGACGAAGACACCGGGGTCGACGGCGATCCGCAGACCGGCGAACTCGGCCCAGCCGGCGACGTGTTCGAGCGGGCGGCCGGCCGCGCGGTCGCGGACCATCACGGCCAGTTCGGCGGGGGTCGCGGCGGCGGCGAGCAGGATGCGGGCCTCGTCCTCGGCGAAGACGCAGCCGGCGGCGCGCAGCCGGGCGACGACGGAGGAGCGGAGCGAGGCGGACGGGAAGACAGACAAGGGAACCCCTAGGAGCACAGGTGTGAGGACATCCGTCCCGGGGGCTCTCCGCGCATCCGTCGCCGGACGGCGGACGGTGTCGCGCGGCACGGCCGGCGTGAGGCCGGCCCTTATCGCGCGAGGGCGTCGCGGTCGCGGCCGGGGAGCACCCGATCCGGCACAGCGGTCATGGGTCTCACCTCCCCGTTCCTATGCGTTCTACTGCGGCGTCCGTCACCATACCCCACCTGGTGCGCTCCGTCGGATCGGCCCGTCGGCGGCGGCGTGCGCCGATGCGTCCCGGGGGGAAGCAGCGCCCCCTGTCGGCGAGCGGGCGGCGGGTGGTAGACAGAGCGGATGACGAACCCCCAGCCCCCAGGCGCCGTGCTGTGCGACATCGACGGTGTGATCCGCTTCTTCGACCACCGCGAGGTGGCCCGGCTGGAGGCGGTGGCCGGGCTGGCGCCGGGGACGACCTTCGGGGTGGCGTTCGCCGAGGAGCTCGGCCGGCGGCTGGTGCTCGGCGGGCTGACCCGGGCGGAGTGGACGGCGGAGCTGGCGGAGGGCCTGGGACGGGTCCCGCGCGCCGGGGTGCGCGCCGAGCACGCGCGGGCGCTGGCGGAGCTCCTCGGCGAACGCCACCCCGAAGGTCG
>NZ_JBFBDO010000258.1:0-1576 GCF_040683335.1 Kitasatospora sp. NPDC093806 | reverse complement strand
GGCGCTCGGGGTGCCGGTCGCGCCCGCGGACGGGGTCGCGCTCGGGGCCGGGGCCGGGACGCCGCTCGGGGCGAGGGCGAGGACCGGGCGGAAGTACAGCTGCGCGGTGGTGCCGACCTGGTCGGCCGCGCTCTGCTTGTCACCGCCCTTGGGGATGTTCACGATGATGTTGCGGTCGCCCTGGGTCTGGACCTCAGCCTCGGAGACGCCCATCCCGTTGACCCGCTGCTCGATGATCCCGGTGGCGATGTCCATGTTGGACTTGTTGATCGCCTTGGGATCGGTCGACTTCGCGCTCAGCGTGATGCTGGTACCGCCGGCGAGGTCGATACCGAGGCGGGGCTTGGTGTGGCCCGTCCCGAACATGAGGGCGACCAGTCCGACGGTGACGACCAGGATGAGGGCCAGCGCCCGCCCTGGGTAACCGTCGCGCGGGCGCGACTTGGGTGTTGCCACCTTGCTCGTTTCTCCCTGTCCATGCCACTTCCCCCCACCGACCCCCGCCCGGCTCGGTGGCTGGACGGGGTGTGGCGGACTGCGGCCCTGAGTCCTGTGGGCTCGCGGCACTGCGCCGCGCGGCCGGGCTGGTGCCCGACCGTACTACTTGCTCGCGGGAGCCCCGCCCTCGGCCTCGGCCTTCGCATCGGCCTTGACCTCGGCCTTCGCGGCGTCGTCCTTGTCGAACGACAGCGGCTTCGCGTCGGCCGAAACGGCCGCGGCGTCCTCGTCCGAGGCGTCGACCGACTCGGCCGACTCGTCCTCGGCCGGGCGGCCGTTGATGATCGCGTCGTACTCGGCGGCGTCCAGGACGGCCGCGACGGCGCTCTTGGTGAAGTGGCTGACCACGCCCGGCGCGATCTCCAGCTCGACGGTCTCCTCGTTGACCGCCTTCACCTGGGCGTACAGGCCACCGATGGTCCGCACGCCCGCCCCCGGCTCCAGCGCGGTCTGCATCTGCTGCATCTGCTGCTGGCGCTTCTTCTGCGACCGGAACATGAGCACGATCGCGATGATCGGGAGGAGAAGGATGATGAGGTTCACTGCAGCCAGGGTCCTTTACGGGCCGCCGACCGGCGGCCTGTGTGGTATTGGTCGTCCCGTCAGGTGAGAGGGGCGGTCCGGCGGAGTCTAGGCGACCCCGAACTGATCGGACAACGCCAAGCATCGCATCCTGCCGCCGAAAGTGGCGAGCCTCCGCCTGCACAGTTTCCCGGGACTTCTCCCCCGGCTCCCCCGGCCGCCCGCCGGGCGGGCCCGGATGGTCCGCACACACTCCGCCCTCACCCGTCCGGCCCAGCCCGGCCGGGGCTCCCGCACACCGCCCGAACGGCCCAGCCCCGGGCCGGTCGGCTCAGCCGCCGTCGGGGCGGAACAGCTCCGGCTGGGGCGCCGCCGCGGCCCGGCCGGGCTGCGGCGGCGGGGTGAGGCCCAGGTGCTGCCAGGCCGCGGCGGTGGCGATCCGCCCGCGCGGGGTGCGGGCGAGCAGGCCCTCGCGGACCAGGAACGGCTCGGCCACCTCCTCGACCGTCTCGGCCTCCTCGCCCACCGCGACCGCCAGCGTCGACAGCCCGACCGG
>NZ_JBFBDO010000257.1:0-1620 GCF_040683335.1 Kitasatospora sp. NPDC093806 | reverse complement strand
CCGCCGCGAACGGAGCGATCTTCGCCTCGGCCAGCGAACGCACCGCCTCACGGAGCATCTCGTGCTCCTCGGAGATCCGGAAGAGATCGAAGTCCTGGCTCATGGTCGGCCACTCCTGTTTCACGACGTTCAAGACGGCACTCAGTACCCTTCATTATGCACGTGCGGGACAGAAAGGGAACTCAGTGCCTTCACAGAGCGGTACTGAGTTCCCTATCCTTTTTCCCGGCGGAGGCTGTCGAAGCGGTCGGAGCCGCCGAACCGGAAGCCCGCGCGAGCACAGGGAGATGACACCGTGGTCCACTCAGCCATCGACGCCGATACCGAGAACGTCTCGCTGTACTTCCAGCGCTGCGGCTGGTGCCACAACCCGACCTTCCAGCGGCTGCTCTGCCCCACCTGCGGCTCCACCGAGCTGCGACTGGAGCGCAGCGAGGGCACCGGCGTGGTGCGGCGCTGCGCCGTCGAGCAGGCCCGGACGCCGCTGGCCCGGCAGAAGTCGCTGATCCGGATGTCCGAGGGGTTCGACGTCTGGTGCATCGTCAACGGCCTGCGCTCCACCGTGCCGGTGGGCACCCGGGTCCGGATCACCTCGGCCGGCGGGTCGGAGCAGCCGGAGCTGACGGTGCTGTCGCACGAGGAGCCGGAGCGCGTCCACGAGCTCGATCCGCGACCGCTGCCGCCGAGCCAGGGCGGCTTCACCCAGCACCTGGCGGCCTTCGCGGAGTAGGGCGGGGCATGCGGGGACAGGACCGTCGCGCGGACGGTCCGGAAGCGTGTGGGCGCAAACGTGAAGGGCGTGGCACCGAGTACCCCGGGTACTCGGTGCCACGCCCTTCAGCGGCTTCAGGCCTTGCGGGCCTGCACCTCGGCGGTGAGCTGCGGCAGCACCTCGAAGAGGTCGCCGACCACGCCGTAGTCCGCCAGCTCGAAGATCGGGGCCTCGGGGTCCTTGTTGACGGCCACGATGGTCTTCGAGGTCTGCATGCCGGCCCGGTGCTGGATCGCGCCCGAGATGCCGTTGGCGATGTACAGCTGCGGCGAGACCTGCTTGCCGGTCTGGCCGACCTGGCTGCTGTGCGGGTACCAGCCGGCGTCGACGGCGGCACGCGAGGCGCCGACCGCCGCACCGAGGGAGTCCGCGAGCTCCTCGACGACGCCGAAGCCCTCGGCGGCACCGACGCCGCGGCCGCCGGAGACCACGATGGCGGCCTCGGTCAGCTCCGGGCGGCCGGAGGACACGCGCGGGGTGCGCGAGACGACCTTGGCGGCGTTGCCGGTGAACGCCACGGTGACGTCCTCGACGGCGCCGGCGGCCGGGGCGGCCTCCGGGGCGACCGCGTTCGGCTTGACCGTGATGACCGGCGCGCCGTGCGAGATGCGCGACTCGACGGTGTAGGAGGCGGCGAACACCGACTGGGTGGCGACCGGACCGCCGTCACCCGCGCGGACGTCCACCGCGTCGGTGATGATGCCGGAGCCGATCCGCAGCGCGACGCGGGCGGCGACCTCCTTGCCCTCGCCGGAGGAGGTGACCAGCACCGCGCCCGGCTCGACGGCCTTGGCGATCTGGGCCAGGGCGTCCACCTTCGGGACGACCAGCTGGTCGGCGAACTCGGC
>NZ_JBFBDO010000256.1:0-1705 GCF_040683335.1 Kitasatospora sp. NPDC093806 | reverse complement strand
GTCAGCTTCTCGGCCCTAAAGGACCGAGCTTGCAGCTAAGCGCGTGACTGGCTGCCACGTCCCTGCCGCGTCTGGGTCGTTCCTACGGTGAGGTAGGGGCGACCGGGACGGGTGACTGCCGCCCCTCGTTCCACACGGTTACGCCGCGTTGGGCGATGTTGTGGGAAGCGTTCCGGTCGGCGTGCGCAACGACGCCGCACGACCGGCAGATGAAAAGGCCCTGGTCCACGCGGTTCTTCTTGTCCGTGTGGCCGCACTCGCAGCACATCTGCGAGGTGTAGGCGGGATCGACGTACACCAGAGGGACGCCGTCGCGCTGGGATTTGTAGACGAGGAACTGCCCGAGCTGGGCGAAGGCCCAGGAGTGCAGCGTGACCCGTCGGGGCTTGCGGAGCCGTACCCGTTGGCGGATGCCCGTGAGGTCTTCCAGGGCTATGCCGCGTCCGGTGCGCTTGGCCTCGGTCACGATCGTCTTGGAGATGCAGTGGTTGATGTCCCGACTGCGGCGGGACTCCTTGCGGGAGCGCTTCTTGAGCAGGCGCTTGGCGGACTTGGTGCCCTTGGCCTGGAGCTTCTTCCGCAGAGCAAGCTGCCGCTTGCGGTACCGGTTGATCTTCCGTCCGGCGGCGAGGTAGCCGGTGGACGTGGTCGCGATGTTCTCGATTCCCAGGTCGACGCCGATGAAGCCCTCGGGTTCGTACTGCTCGGCCTCGGGGGTGTCGACGGTGACGACCAGGAACCAGACGCCGTCACGCTGCAGCAGGTCTGCCTCACCGCGCTTTCCCGCAAGGTTCTTGAGGGCTTCGGGCGAGCAGGCGAAGGGGATGTTCTTGATCCGGCCGGACAGCGTCCACAGGGACACGGTCTGGGCGTCCAGGTCGAAGGACATGTTCCGCTGGTCGTACGGCTGGGCAGCGTCGGGTCGGAACGTGATCGGCTTCGACTCGACCTTGGTCCGGCGCTTGGAGCCCGGCTTGCCGTAGTTCCCCGCCTTGAGGTTCGCCCTCAACGTGGCGTAGCCGTCCGCGACCTTCTTGATTAGGTGCTGGGCGGCCTGCGAACCGATACCGGCCTCACGGACATCCGCGTACGCGATCTTCCGCAGGTCGTAGTTGCGGAACACGCGCCGCTCGAACGCGAGCGCGGACACACGGTTGGCGTGGGCGTTGACCGCGTGCAGAGTCGACTCAAGCGCCGCGGCCACCTCGGGCGACGGCGTGAGCTTCACCTGCGTCACGATCTTCACGTTCGTGATCGTAGCAATTGATCTATGTCACCACGATGGGAAGCAAACCCCAGCATTCGTAGGGGTCGTACGGTCGTCTACACCCTCCATCTCCATGCGCACTTGGTCTTTACGCCCAAGTACCGGCGGCACATCTTCACAGACGAGATGCTCACGCGCTGCGAGGAGATCATGCGGAAGGTCTGCGAGGACTTCGAGACCGAACTGGTCGAGTTCAACGGCGAGCGCGATCACGTGCACCTCCTGGTGCACTACCCGCCCAAGGTGTCGGTCTCGAAGCTGGTCGGCAGCCTCAAGGGCGTATCCGCCCGTCGGCTTCGCCAGGACTTCACCGGCCAGGTCAACCGCGCCATCACGCACGGGCACTTCTGGTCGCCCAGTACTTCGCCGCGTCCTGCGGGGGCGCCCCGTTGTCGATCATCAAGGAGTACATCGAGAACCAGAAGCGACCGGGGTAGC
>NZ_JBFBDO010000255.1:0-1775 GCF_040683335.1 Kitasatospora sp. NPDC093806 | reverse complement strand
GCTGAAGCTGTCGAAGAACTCGATCAGGTGCCCGGCGCCCCACAGGCGGTCGTTGATGAAGGTCGGGGGCACCGACGAACTGGTGCCCTTGCTTCCCTTCGACTCGCACTGCACGTACCGGCCGGCGGAGTCGACCGCGACGACCACCCCGTCGGTGTCCGCCGAGGCGACGGGGGTGCGGACCGCGATCACCGCGTGGTACTTCGAGGCGTCCGCGCCCAGGCAGGAGGCCAGGATCCCGGCGACAGCCCCGGCGTCCATCGGGGTCGTCGCCGTGTCCGTCACGGTGAAAGCGGCCGCCGGGCGGGGGGAAGCCGGCGCCGACGAGGGAGCCGTGCTGACCGCCGCTCCCTGTTGCGGTACCGGTGCCTGCTGCGGCCCCGGTGAGCGCAGCACGGACGGGAGGGCCAGGCACAGGACCGCTGCCGTGCAGGCCGCCGCGGCCAGGGCGTGCCGACGGTGGCGGCGCCGGTCGGCGCGCCGGCGGATCTCCGCGGCGGGCAGGGTGGGTGCGGACATCTGCGTGCCGAGCAGCCGCAGCCGGTCGCCGACGGGGTCGTGGACGGGGTCAGACACGGAGCTTTCCTTCCTCTCTGGTCGGGTTCCGGTCGGTGAGTTCGGCCGCGAGCGCGGCCCGGCCGCGGGCGAGACGGCTCTTGACGGCGCTGACGCCGGCGCCGGTCTCGGCGGCGACCTGCTCCACGGAGAGGTCGCACATATGGTGCAGGACCAGGGCCGTCCGCTGCGCCTCGGGCAACTCGCGGAGCGCGGCCACCACCATCAGGTGCTCATCGGTGGGCGGCTCGACGGGTGGGTCCTCGCGGTGGTGGCGTCCGGCCAGCTGCAGGCCCCGGGTCAGACGCCGCCAGCGGGAGAGGGCCAGCCGCCGGGCGGTGGTCCGGATCCAGGCCTCCGGGGCGCTGTCCAGGTCGAAGGTGCGTCTCCGGTCCCACGCGCGGACGAAGGCTTCCTGGACCACGTCCTGCGCTTCGGACCAGTTGCCGGTGAGCGCGTAGAGCTGCCCGGTCAGGCGGGAGAAGGACGCTGTGTAGAACGCGTCGAACTCCTGTGGCGTCATCAAGGGTCTCTTTCTCCTCCGGGGCCCGTCCTGAGCGGAGCGTCCCGCCTTGTACGCACGACCGACGTCCCGGGGTTGCACGCACGGCCTATGACCTGGATCACCTGTGCGGGACGCGACCTGCCGGGCGCCGGGAGGCGTTGAGGGGTGCCGGCGTCAACCGGACGCCCGCAGGAAAGGACATGGCTTCATGCGCATCCGCCCGATCATGCTCATCACCGCCACCGCGGCCACCGCCGCCATCGCGGCCGCGGGGGGAATGGCCACCGCCGCCACCGGCACCCCCACGTCCGCCCCCACGGTCCACGCCGAGCCCACCGCCGCCACCCCCACGGCCGCCACCGCGCCCAGCACGCCCGCCGCAGCTGTTTCCTCGGCGCCGGCTTCCCCCCGCCCCGCGGCCGCTTTCACCGTGACCGACACGGCGACGACCCCGATCGACGCCGGGGCTGTCGCCGGGATCCTGGCCTCCTGCCTGGGCGCGGACGCCTCTAAGTACCACGCGGTGATCGCGGTCCGCACCCCCGTCGCCTCGGCGGACACCGACGGCGTGGTCGTCGCCGTCGACTCCGCCGGCCAGTACGTGCAGTGCGAGTCGAAGGGCGACAAGGGCACCAGTTCGTCGGTGCCCCCGACCTTCATCAACGACCGCCTGTGGGGCGCCGGGCACCTGATCGAGTTCTTCGACAGCTTCAGC
>NZ_JBFBDO010000254.1:0-1854 GCF_040683335.1 Kitasatospora sp. NPDC093806 | reverse complement strand
GTCCACCTGCGGCAACAAGGGCTCTATCCGCGCCCACGCCGCGTCCGTCAACTCGCCTCGACCTGCCACAAGATCAATTATCAGACACGCCTTAGTGTCTTGCGCGCGTCGGACTCCGCTCATGGGGATCCGACCGTTCCGGCACGGGGAAACAGCAGAATCAGGACACCTCTCCATGGCGCATCCGCTCACTCTGCTGCGGGCATCGCTGGGCCTCTCCCAGTCCGAGTACGCCCGTCTCGTCGCGGGCGCGCACGACGAGCTCGGCCTGGGACGGATGGCCGCACGCAGGGAGAAGGTGTCGCGCTGGGAATCGGGGCGCATCGTTCCCGAGTACTCCGCCCAACGCGCGATGGCCCACCTCCACGGTGTCTCGGCCCGCGAGGTCACGCGGCTCGGATGGCCGTTCTGGGTGCACCTGGCCACCGGCGACGGCGTGCCGTTGGACGAGGCCCACGCCGACCCGCGACCGCAGATCGCCCGAGCCGGTCCGCGACTGTCCGGACCCGTTCGTCCCACGGGGTTCGCGCAGCAGGGCGACCGCTTGGTCGTCGAGGTTCGCGGGGCCCTGGCCCGGCTCGCCGGCTTCCGGCCCGTCCCCGGACGCGAGGCGGACGCGGAGACCGTCGAGTGCCTCGACGGAATCGAGGCGCGCGTCGCGGCCCTTGAGGAGCACAGTCTCGCCAGCCTCCTCCCGCCCCGGCTCCTCTACGCCGCGGCACACACGGAACACCGGCAGCTCGCCCGCTTGTCGGCCGCCGCGGACCACGGCGGCGCGACCTCCCGGCGCCTGCTCCGGCTGTCCGCTCGCACCGCCTTGCTGTGTTCCGGGTTCAGCCGTGCCCTCGGAGAGCTGGCCCGAGCCGAGCACTACGCCTTGG
Organism: Kitasatospora sp. NPDC093806; assembly: GCF_040683335.1. Taxonomy (NCBI): domain Bacteria; kingdom Bacillati; phylum Actinomycetota; class Actinomycetes; order Kitasatosporales; family Streptomycetaceae; genus Kitasatospora; species Kitasatospora sp. NPDC093806. The sequence continues at coordinate 973 of NZ_JBFBDO010000254.1, read as the reverse complement.
CCGCCATCCGGGCCGCCGCGGCCGCAGGGGATCGCGTCATCACGGCGACCGCCATGATCCAACTCGCCCTTCACCACTTGGTGGCGAGCGGCGCCCAGGACGCCCTCGGCCTCCTGCACGCGGCCCGCCTGGCCGCCCCCGAGTTGCCGGCCGTCATCGCCTTCGAACTGCACAACTGCAGAGCCGCCGCGTTCGCCCAACTCGGCCGGGCCGCCTCGGCCACCCGAGCACTGGACCTCGCCACCGGGGCCTTCACCCCGGCGGACCGCGTCGCGGCCGGGCGCGCCATGGATCCCGAGGCCTACCGCCGCTTCGTCGCCATGAGCCGGGCGGGGGTCTGGACCTTCCTCGGCCGGCCCCGGCAGGCCAAGCCCCACCTGGAGTTCCTGGTGGACAGCCTCACCACGCCGGGTGGTGCCACCCCGCCTCCCTACAGCGCGCTCTGGTTCCTCTACATCGTCAACGGCCATCTGGCACTCGGTGAACTCGACGTCGCCGCCACCGCCGTCCACCACATCGGCGCCCTCACCGGCGGACTGCCACCCGCCCTGGTCGCCGACCTCCGCCGACTCCTCGCCCCGCACCGGCACGAACGCCTGCTGCGTGAGGCACTCGACGACCTCAGCACCGCGAGCGAGCCATGAGCGCGCCGTGAGCGCGCCATGAGGAGCGAGTTCGCCGCCGTCGACGAGGGCGGGGTGTGCAGGGGCTGCCGAGCCGGGCCGACCGGCAGGTCAAGATCATTGATTGCCTAGACTCGCCTGATGCCCTCCCCTGAGATCACCGCGCGCACCCTGCCCAAGACGGCGGCGATGGCCGCCGTGGCCCTGCTCCTCGCCGGGGCCGCGGCCTGCGGTCCCGGCGCATCCGACACGACCCCGGTCCCGGCCCTGGGCGGCCCTCACGACCCAGGAGAAGCGGGTCGCGGGGCTGGCCGCCGCCGGTCTGACCAACCGGCAGATCGCGGACCGGC
>NZ_JBFBDO010000253.1:0-1945 GCF_040683335.1 Kitasatospora sp. NPDC093806 | reverse complement strand
GCGGACGGCCGCACCGCGCCATCGCCGCCGCACCCCGCCGCCGTGCCCGCTCCCCGCGCGCCCCGCCACCGCCCGGTCGTCCGTCCCGCCCGGAACCGTCCCGCCCATGTGCCCTCCCGAATCCGCGCCGCCGGGTGCATCGACACCCGTTCTGCTTCTGACAGCTGACACCCTGCCAGTCGCATGCGAAGGAGTCGTCAGACCCAGGGCTTGACCCGCTCCACCCCAGGTCCGATCTCTCCCCGGCGCGTCGCTCCCCCTCAGGTCGTGGGCGCCCCCGAGAGCCCTCGGGGTGCGCCTTCCGACCGGAGTCGGAGGCGCCCGTCCGGGGAGGGGTCAGCCGACCGGGGCCTTGACCCGCAGGACCTCGATGAACGCCCGCAGCCAGGACGGGTGGTCGGGCCAGGCGCGGGCCGAGACCACCACGCCGTCGACCACCGCGTCGCCGTCCACGTAGGTCGCGCCGGCCGCCTTCACGTCCGGCTCCAGCGCCGGGTAGGCGGCGCTGGTGCGGCCGCCGAGCACCCCGGCGGCGGCGGAGATCAGCGGGCCGTGGCAGATCTGCGCGACCGGCTTCTCGGCCTCGAAGAAGTGCCGGACGATCCGCTGCACGTCCGCGTTGTTGCGCAGGTACTCGGGCGCGCGGCCGCCCGGGATCACCAGCGCGACGTAGTTGGCCGGGTCGACGTCCGCCACCGCGACGTCGGCGGGGAAGCTGTAGCCGGGCTTCTCGGTGTAGGTGTCGTAGCCGTCGACGAAGTCGTGCACGACGAACTGGAGCTGCTTCTTGGTCAGCGCCGCGATGTCGACCTGGTAGCCCTCCTCGAGCAGCCGCTGGTAGGGGTAGAACACCTCCAGCGACTCCGCGGCGTCCCCGGTGATCAGCAGGATCTTCGATGCCATCGCCGACATCCCTCCGAATTGATCGATCATCAGACCTCTTGCGGGCCCGGGCCGGTGGTCACCGGCGCGGGCCGGCACCAACCTCCCGCACCGGGCGCCACCGGCGCAACAGGGCGCGTCGGACATTCGGGGGCGCGCGGGCGCCGGCGCACGCCGGGTCCGGACGGCCCGCGCCCCCGGTCGGGATACGCCCTAGACTCCCTGTCTGCCCGTCCCCGCACCTCCCGGAGGGAGTCCGCCCCGATGTCGGACCGCACCACCTACCTCGTCCTGCCCGGCTACCAGAGCTCCGGCCCGGCGCACTGGCAGAGCCACTGGGAGGCCGCCGACCCGGCCTTCGTCCGGGTCGAGCAGGAGGACTGGGACCACCCGGAGCCCGAGGCCTGGGTGGCCCGGGTGGACGCGGCGGTCGCCGCCGCGGCCGCCGACGGCCCGGTGGTGCTGGTCGCGCACAGCCTCGGCTGCGCGACGGTGGCCCGCTGGGCGGCCGGCGCGCCCGGCGAGCGGACCGCCGCGGTGCGCGGCGCGCTGCTGGTCGCCCCGGCCGACATCGACCACGCCGACGTCCCGGAGCTGTTCGGCTTCCGCCCGGTGGCGCTGCCGCGGCTGCCGTTCCCGTCCACCGTCGTGAACAGCCCCGACGACCCGTGGGTCACCCCGGAGCGGGCCCGGCGGTTCGCCGAGGCCTGGGGCGCCCGCTACGTCGAGACCGGCGCCCACGGGCACCTCAACTCCGACTCGGCGCTCGGCGACTGGCCCGCGGGGCGGGAGCTGCTCGCCGAGCTCTGAGCGGGCCGGACACGGCCGGACCGGGCCGGACGGGGCCCGGTCGGCCTCCCAGATTCCGGGGATGGAACGGCTCACACCCCTCCGGACAGACTCGGCGCAGACCGACGAACCGAAGGGATGCGTCACCGATGAACCGTTTCTCCCGTTCACTCGCCGTCCTCGCCCTCTCCGCGACCGCCGTGCTCGGCGGCGTCGCCACCGCCCACGCCGACCAGGGGGACCCGAACGGCGGCGAGGCGACCGCCTCCGCGCG
>NZ_JBFBDO010000252.1:0-2019 GCF_040683335.1 Kitasatospora sp. NPDC093806 | reverse complement strand
GGCCGCCGGGGAGTGACCTGGAGCCGGTCCGTCCTTGGGACAGCCGGTGGGCCGGTGGGCCGCGTCCCGGCGGCGTGGTCCGGGTGACCGGCCGCGGCGCGGACCGGGGCAGGCGTCACGCGGCACGCGATCCACAGAGCGTGGGCGCTGCGCGACGGGCCGGGACGCGCGGTGGGAGGCCGCACCGGAACTCCGAGGCAGGAAGCCCGTCGGTCCCGCACGCGGCCGTGCGGGACCGACGGTGTCGAACGGGACGCCCCCGCACCGAGGCCCCCGCACCAAAGCCCCCGCACCAAACCCCCGCACCGACGCGCTCGTTCGCCGGTGTCCTCCGACAGAACCTCGACGCCGTCACCACCGGGCACGACGACGCGCGGTCACGTCGACGGCCGGGCGTCACCGTCGACGTCCACACCCGCCAGGGCCCTGCGGGTGGAGATCCCGAGCTTCGGGAAGACGTTGGACAGATGGTGGCCGACGGTCCGCGGGCTGATCAGGAGCCGGTCCGCGATCTGCCGGTTGGTCAGACCGGCGGCGGCCAGCCCCGCGACCCGCTTCTCCTGGGTCGTGAGGGCCGCCCAGGGCCGGGACCGGTGCACACTCCGGCCGCTTCCCCCGGTCAGCTCCTGCTCGGACACGGCCTGCTCCAGCAGCGGCTCGCAGCCGAGCCGACGGAACGTCTCCGCCGCGCGCGCCAGCTGGATCCGGGCGTCGGCGCGGCGGCGCACCCGCCGCAGCCACTGCCCGTAGAGCAGGCGGGTCCGCGCGTGGCAGAGCGGTCGCTGCGCCGCACCGGGCGCCTCCAGGGCACGCGGGAACAACTCCGCCGCCCCGTCCTGTTCCAGGAGCGCCGCGCTGTGCAGTGCCGCCGCCGTGGCCCACGGGGTGCCGGTCCGCTCGGCCCAGCCGCGCAGCGCCGCCGCGGCCGCCCGGCCGTCTTCCGGGCGCCCCGCCCGGACCGCGGCCTCGACGGTGTCGGCCGCCGCGAGGAGTGCGAAGGTCGGATGCCCGGCCGGGTGGGCCGGCTCGGCCAGCCGCACCAGGTGCTCCAGCGCCTCGTGCGGGCGACCGGCCAGCAACGCGGCCGGCCCGCGGCTCCAGTACGCGGCCGCGGTGGACGCGCGGGCCCCGCGCGGCGCCGACAGCTGCACGGCGCGCGCCGTCAGCGCGGCGACCGCCCGCTCGTCGCCCCGCAGCGCCGCCAACCGGGCCAGTACGTTGAGGCAGTGGCAGGCCGCGTGCTGCGTACCGGCCTCCTCGGCGAGCCGCAGCATCTCGACGGCGTTCGCGTCCGCCTCGGCCCACCGCCCCCGGACGATGTCCAGCACGGCCGCTTGGGGCGCGGTCAGGAGGAGGGCGCTGGTCGCTCCGCCGTGGCGCAGCACCTCCAGCCGGTGACGGAAGGCTTCCGCGAGGGTCTCCTCCGCACCCCAGGCCAGGACCAGCGGCGCGGGCGGGACGAGTTGCCAGGGCGCCGCGGCGACGGCGGCGACGGCATCGGCGGGCAGTCGCCCGGCCCCACCGGCCGGCCCGTCGGTCCACCAGCGCAGCAGAACGGCCAGCAGCGACCGCACCGGAGGCTCCGCGGTCCCGGCCAGTTCCGCCAGCCGCCCGAGCGCCTCCCGCCGGCGCGCGGTCGCCCCCGCGTTCCACGCCGCCCGCACCGCCAGCGCGGCCGACTCCAGCGACGTGGCCGGGCCGGCCGCCGCCCCGCTGTCGCACATCAGCAGTCGTGCCGCCCGCTCCTGGTCCCCGTGCGCGAACTCGATGATCCCGGGCAGCCCGCCGCTGTCCCGCGCTGCGCCCTGGTCCGACGCGAGTCGGCCCGCCCGCGCCAGCAGGCCCCGGGCCGACGCCACCCGGCCGCCGTCCCACGCGATCCGCGCGGCGGACGCGGTCCTGCGGGCGGCGTCCGCCGCCCCGGGTGACAGCGCGGCCGCCCTGGAACGCGGCGCGCGGACCGCTGCGGCGCGCGGCCGGTGCGACCCGGCGGTCCGGGCACTGCGGCGGGCGGCCGAG
>NZ_JBFBDO010000251.1:0-2031 GCF_040683335.1 Kitasatospora sp. NPDC093806 | reverse complement strand
CCGCACCGTGGCGCTCGCGCTGGCCGGCGCCGGCCTGGTGGGCGTGATGGCGCCGGTGGCCGGCGCCCAGGGCAGCGCCGAGCCGCTCCGGGTGACGGTGACGGGCGCACCGGACGCGGCCGGGGCCGCGGACGCCCAGGCGGTGCGGAAGGGCGTCGACACCAAGGCGCTGAACGCCGCCGTGCGCGGGATGGTCAACCCGGGCGGAGCCTCGGCCACCCTCGCCCGGGTCAGCGAGCGCGGGCGCTCGCTGTGGCAGGGCGCGGCCGGCACCGCCGACTTCGCCACCGGCGCCAAGGCCACCCCGGACGGCCTGTTCCGGATCGGCAGCGTGACCAAGACCTTCGTCTCCACCGTGACCCTCCAGCTGGTCGCCGAGGGGCGGCTCGGCCTGGACGACCGGGTCGAGAACCTGCTGCCCGGCGTCCTCCCGAACGGGCGGGACATCACCCTCCGCCAGCTGCTCAACCACACCAGCGGCGTGTTCAACTACACCGAGGACCCGTCGTTCTCCTTCGACCGGACCCCCGAGGCCACCCAGGACTGGCTGGACACCGGCCGCTGGAGGCCGTGGTCGCCGCAGCAGCTGATCGACCTGGCCAACACCCACCCGGCGTACTTCGCGCCGGGGCAGGGCTGGCACTACTCCAACACCAACTACGTCGTGGTCGGGCAGATCATCGAGCGGGTCACCGGCCGCAGCTGGGCGCAGGAGGTGGAGCGCCGGATCATCCGGCCGCTCGGCCTGACCGGCACCTCGATGCCGATCCACTCGACCACCATCCCCGGCCCGCACGCGCACGGCTACTTCGACCTGCCCACCGGCCCGGCGGACACCACCGAGCTGGACCCGAGCATGGCGGGCGCGTCCGGCGCCGGGATCTCGACCACCGCGGACCTCACCACCTTCATCACCGCCCTGGTCGGCGGACGGCTGCTGCCCCGGCCGCTGCTCGCGGAGATGATGCGGATCACCCCGGAGAGCGGCGCGGACCAGTACGGGCTCGGCCTGCAGCGCAGCTCCACGCCCTGCGGCCAGTTCTGGGGGCACGCGGGCGGCATCCCCGGCTACAACACCTTCGTGTACACCGACAGCGACAACCGCCGGCAGTTCGTGGCCTCGGTCAACGCCTACGACATGTCGAACCTGCCGGCCACCAACGCCGCCTTCCACACGCTGATCGACACCGGTGTCTGCGGCGGCCCGCCGCCCGCCACCGCGTCCGCGCCGGCCACCGCTCCGGGCGCGTCCGCGCCGTCCCGGTCCGCCGGCCCGCTCGGCTGACCGCCCGGGGCAGGTCCGGGGGCCGGCCCGGGCCCCCGGCCCACCCGGGTGCGGGAGGTGCAATCATGGCCCGCACCTGATGGGCAGTCGTCACGAGAAGGAGCAGAGATGGCAGAGCCGTTGATAGCCGAGGTCGGGGGACGGGTGCCGGACGTCGACCCGAGCGCGTTCGTCGCACCGAACGCCGTGATCGTGGGCAGCGTGACGGTCCACGCCGGGGCGAGCGTCTGGTACGGCGCGGTGCTGCGCGGGGACGCCGAGGCGATCACGGTCGGTGCGGGCAGCAACGTCCAGGACAACTGCTCGGTCCACGGCGACCTCGGCTTCCCGGTGGTGCTGGGGGAGCGGGTCTCGGTCGGGCACAACGCCGTCCTGCACGGCTGCGTGATCGAGGACGACGTCCTGGTGGGGATGAACTCCACCGTGCTGAACGGCGCCCGGATCGGCGCCGGCTCGCTGATCGCGGCCGGGGCCGTGGTCACCCAGGGCACCCAGGTCCCGCCCGGCTCCCTGGTCGCGGGGGTGCCCGCCAAGGTCCGCCGCGAGCTGACCGAGGAGGAGCGGGCCGGCATCAAGTTCAACGCCGAGGGCTACCTCCTGCTGGCCGACGGCCACCGGGACATCCACCCGGTCCCGCAGGCCCGGCCGGAGTGACCCACCGGGGCCGGCGCGCACGCTCAGCGCGGCGTGCCGGCCCCCGCACCGACCCGGCCGGCCACGGCCGCCGGGTCCGAGGCGTCCACCGG
>NZ_JBFBDO010000250.1:0-2287 GCF_040683335.1 Kitasatospora sp. NPDC093806 | reverse complement strand
GCGGGCGCGAGGGGCGACCGGGCCTCGTCGCGGCTGGCCCGCGCGTCGGCGCCGGGCTTCGCGGCGGCCTGAGCACCGGCCTGGGCGGCGGACTGGGCACCGGACTGGGCACCGGACTGGGCACCGGCCGACGGCGCGGCGGCCGGTGCGGTGGTGGGCGCGACGGCGTCGCCGGTCTTCACCGCGGCGTCGCCGCCGGTGAAGACCAGGCCCTCCGGGTGGACCTTCGGCGCGACCTTGCCGTCCGGCGTCTCGACCAGGGTGGTGTCGACGGGGACCCAGGCGTCGCCGACCTTGACCCGGACCGGGCCGGTCGCGGTGTCCTGGGTGAGCGTCCCCTCGGGGTTGGCCCACAGCGTGGTGGTGGCGGTGCGGGCACCGGTCACCTCGATCTTGTGGCCGTTCAGCCGAGCCGCCAGCAGGGCCGAGGCGACGTCCGGCGCCTCGTTGACCGGCGCGGTGGCCGCGGCCTTGGGGGCGGCGGACGCGGCGTAGGCGTCGTCGGCGGTCAGCGCGTCGAGCGCGACCCCCGTCTCGACCAGGAGCGCGAGCGCCGCCAGGACGGCTGTTCGCCGCATCCGGCGCGTAGTGAAGGCCCCACCCGCAAAGGCGGGCGAGGCCTGCTTCCTCGATGGCAAGTGAATTTTCTCCGCGAATAGTGAGGGTAAAGAAGTGCTGCCCTCTCAAGATCGCAGAGCCGCCGACCGGAAAAGCCGTGGGCAGATATCGAATCGGCAAAACTTGATCATGCGGTGTCCGATCTGACCCGGTATCACCACAAATGATGACTGTGCGTCAGTTCACCGGAAAAGGAAGTGGTTCGTTCGTCGACCCCCGACCCGAACCCCGCAGATCGGCGGGGGTCGCCGACCCCGATTTGACCTGGGCCGATCATGTTGTGGATAGTCGCTTCGGAGCCGACGGGGAACCCTGGCCGAACACGAACCGGATGCGGGAATCATCGAGATTCGGCGCCGGTTTTCAGAGCATTCCGGTCATGTTCGCAGGTCTTCGGAATACGCACCCGCCGAATCCCCCAGCCGGCATCGCCGACGCGAAAAAGAATTCCCGCACAACCCTCCCCGCCGGACAGTCCGCCCGCGGGCGACGGCGCGTCAGTGCTCGGCGGCGAGGTCCGGGACGGCGGCGTCGAGCGCGAGGGTGACGCGGTCGAGCAGGGTGCGCAGCGCGGCGAGGTCCTCGACCGGCAGGCCGGTCGCGGCGAGCAGGTGGCGCGGCACCCGGCCGGCCCGGTCGCGCAGCGCGGAGCCCTCCTCGGTGAGGCTGACGGTGACCGAGCGCTCGTCCTCCGGGCTGCGCTCGCGCCGCACCAGCCCGGCCGCCTCCAACCGCTTGAGGAGCGGGGAGAGCGTCCCCGAGTCGAGCCTCAGGTGCTCGCCGATCCGCTTGACGGGCAGCTCCCCGTGCTCCCAGAGGACGAGCATGACCAGGTACTGGGGGTAGGTCAGGCCGAGGTCCTTGAGCAGCACCCGGTAGACGCCGCCGAAGGCCCGGGACGTCGCGTTCAGCGAGAAGCAGATCTGCTGGTCCAGGCGGAGGAGTTCGGCGTCGTCGGGCAGGTCGGGGAGCGCGGTCATGGGTCCATGGTACCGACGCCCCACACGCCATTCAGTTGTGCGCAATTGAATTGCGTGCTCTACTTGTCATCGACGGCAGGCGGCCCGTTCGGGCCACCGCCACCACGACACCCGCACCGCAGGACCGAAGGGAACGGACCATGGACGCGCTCTACACCGCAGCCGCCACCGCGAACGGCCGGGAGGGCCGCGCCGTCAGCTCCGACGGACAGCTGGACCTGCCGCTGGCGATGCCGCCCGCGCTCGGCGGCAGCGGCCAGGGCACCAACCCGGAGCAGCTGTTCGCGGCCGGTTACGCCGCCTGCTTCGCCAGCGCCCTGGCCCTGGTCGGCCGGCAGGCGAAGGTCGACACCGGCGACGTCTCGGTGACCGCCGAGGTGTCCATCGGCAAGGACGGCGACGGCTTCGGCCTCGGCGTGGTGCTCCGGGTCGAGCTGCCCGAGTCGCTGGCGGGCGAGACCGGCGAGCTGCTGGTCAAGAAGGCCCACGAGGTCTGCCCGTACTCCCGCGCCACCCGGGGCAACATCCCGGTCGAGCTCGTCGTCGAGTAGCCGAACCCTGGTTCCGGGGGCCGGCCGGAAGGTCAGCCCCCGGCCCCGGCGGGCGGCGGCCCGGGTGGGGCCGGCGGAGCGGGCGGCGGCCCGGACCCCGGGCCGTGGCCCGCCGAACGCAGCACGTCCAGCCGGTGC
>NZ_JBFBDO010000249.1:0-2333 GCF_040683335.1 Kitasatospora sp. NPDC093806 | reverse complement strand
CCCCGCCCCTCTCCCTTTCGTGGCGCGGGGGGGGGGGTGGTGGGGGGCCCCGTCGGGGGCCCCCAACTGCCCCGGCCGGGGCGGGGGGCGGCCCCCCCCGGGGGCGCCCCCCGGGACTCGCCCGGGAACGCCGATCGCCCCGCCCGGCGGAGTGCCGGACGGGGCGATCGGTGCTGCTGCGTCGTGCTGTTGTGCTGGTGTCCTGCGCTGTTCAGGCCGCCGTCTTGGCGGTGCCCGGCTTCGGGGCGACCGGCTTGGCCGGGCCGCCGCCGAAGACGCCGAGGAAGATCGTCAGCGTCGGCACCAGGTAGGCGAGCCAGACCACCAGCTGGAAGACCGTCGGGTCCGGCTGGAAGTTGAACACGCCCTTCAGCAGGGTGCCGTACCAGCTGTCCTTGGGGATGGTGCTGCTGATGTCGAAGGCCAGGTTGTGCAGGCCGCCCAGCCAGCCCGCCTCCTGCAGGTCGTGCACGCCGTACGCCAGCACGCCGGCGGCGACCACGACCAGCATGGCGCCGGTCCAGGTGAAGAACTTGGCCAGGTTGATCTTCAGCGCGCCCCGGTAGAACAGCCAGCCGAGGACCACCGAGGTCAGCAGGCCGAGCGCCGCACCGATGATCGGGTTGTAGCCGTCGTTGGTGGCCTGCACCGCCGACCAGATGAACAGCGCGGTCTCCAGCCCCTCGCGGCCCACCGCCAGGAAGGAGGTGACCACCAGCGCCACCGTGCCCATCGCGAGCGCCGCGTCCAGCTTGCCGTGCAGCTCGGCCTTCAGGTGCCGGGCCGTCCGGCGCATCCAGAACACCATCCAGGTGACCAGACCGACGGAGAGGATCGACAGCGTGCCGCCGAGCGCCTCCTGCGCCTCGAAGGTGAGCTGGGTCGAGCCGTACTGCAGCACGGCACCGAACGCCATGCTGAGGATCACGGCCGCCGCGACGCCCGCCCAGACCGGTCCGAGCTTGTCCTTGCGGCCGGTCTTGACCAGGTAGGCGATGAGGATGCAGACGACGAGGCTGGCTTCGAGTCCTTCGCGCAGGCCGATCAGATAGTTGCCGAACACGCTGGCTCCTGGGGGGTGAAGAGGTGGTACGAGGGGTGGCGTGCGGAGGGTCAGCCGAAGAGGGCCTGACCCCACCACTCACCGGGCTTGCGGACGCCCGCCGGGCAGGCGAAGTGGGCCGAACCGACGTGCTGGATGTACTCGTTCAGCGCGTCACTGGCCGCGAGCCGCTGCTGCAGCGGGACGAAGGCCTTGCGGCTGTCGCGCTGGTAGGCCAGGAAGAACAGGCCCGCGTCCAGCCGGCCCAGGCCGTCGGTGCCGTCGGTGAAGGAGAAGCCGCGGCGCAGGATCATCAGGCCGTTGTTGGACTCCGGGTGGGCCAGCCGCACGTGCGAGTCCTCCGGCATGGCCTTGAGGTCCGGCGCGTCGTGCTCCTTGGTCTTCCCGTACGGGGCACCCTCGCCCTTGGTGCGGCCGAAGATGTCCTCCTGCTCCTTGAGCGGGGTGCGGTCCCAGGTCTCGATGTGCATCCGGATCCGCCGGGCGACCAGGTAGGAGCCGCCGGTCATCCAGTCCGCGCCCTCACCGGGGGCGACCCAGACGTGCTCGGCCAGCTTGGCCGTGTCGGTCCCGGCGATGTTGTGGGTGCCGTCCTTGAAGCCCATCATGTTGCGCGGGGTCTGGGCGTCCGGCGTGGTGGAGGAGGTCTTCCCGAAGCCCAGCTGCGACCAGCGGATGTTGACGGTGCCCATGCCGATCCGGGCCAGGTTGCGGATCGCGTGCACGGCGACCTGCGGGTCGTCGGCGCAGGCCTGGATGCAGAGGTCGCCGCCGCTGCGCTGCGGGTCGAGCTTGTCGCCCTTGAACACCGGCAGGTCGATCAGGGCCTCCGGACGCCGGGCCTTGAGGCCGAAGCGGTCCACCATCTGACCGTCCGGGGCGGACTTCTCGAACAGGCTCGGGCCGAAGCCGATCGTGAGGGTGAGCCGGGAGGCGGGCAGGCCGAGCGCCTCGCCGGTGTCGTCCGGCGGGGCCTCGGGCAGGCCGCTGGCCGCACCGCTGCCGACCTCGCGGCCGCCGGTCATCGCGGCGGCCGCCTTGGTCCACTCCTTCAGCATCTTGACCAGCGACTCGCGGGTGGCGTTCGCGGAGACGTCGAAGGAGGCGAAGTGCAGCCGGTCCTGGACCGGGGTGGCGATGCCGGACTGGTGCTCACCGTAGAAGGGGATGTCCGCCGTGCCGACGGCGGCGGCCGCCGGGGCGTCGTCCTCCTGGCCGGTGCCGGCGTCGCCCTGGGCGCGGCCGGGGTCGGCTCGGTCGCCGCAGATCG
>NZ_JBFBDO010000248.1:0-2358 GCF_040683335.1 Kitasatospora sp. NPDC093806 | reverse complement strand
AGTTCGACGGTGCCCAGGCCGGCGCCGGTGGCGGCCGCCGTCAGCAGGACCCGGCGGACGACGGCGTCGCGCCGGCCCAGGCGCAGCCCGGCGAGCACGGTGGCCGGGACGCTGCGGACCACGGCGCGCGGTGCGGCGGGCGGGCGCTTCGGTTCGGACAGCGCGGCCGACACGTAGGCGATCAGGAGGAGTTCGAGGACGGCGGCCAGCAGCGGCGGCGTCGCGAGCGGCAGGACGGGGTGGGGGAGGTCGGAGAGCAGCCACGGCAGGGCCCCGCCGAGCAGGGTGCCGGCCGCCAGCGCGACCGAGCCGGTGGCGCTGCCCCGGGCCAGTCCGGGCCGCAGGTCGGCGTCGGGCCCGGACCGGGCGCGGACCGTGTCCACGTACCAGGCCTCGGCCGGGCCGCTGGCCAGTGCCCGTCCGGCGCCCATCAGCGCCATGCCGAACAGCAGCACCCCGTAGGCGTCGGCGAGCGCGATCAGGGTGAAGGCGGCGAGGTCGAGCAGTCCGGCCGCGGCGAGCACCGGGCGGCGTCCGATCACGTCGGAGAGTCCGCCGGTGGGGAGTTCGAGCGCGGCGGTGGTGAGCGAGTGGACGGCGTACAGGCCGGCCACGGCGCCGAGTCCGAGGCCGCGCGCGGTGAACAGCAGCACCAGCGGGGCGGTGGCCAGGCCGAGCGGCAGCCAGAACAGCAGAGTGACCGTCAGATACCGTCGGCGGACGGCGAGTTCGCTCGCCGATGAGGATGGTGGGCTGCTCATTCGGCTGCTCCTGGTCGGACGGTCACGGCGGATGAGTGGTGTGAGGATAGCGGCGGCGGGCGGTCCGCGCGGAGGGGTTCGGCACGCTCCCGCCGGTGGAGGACCGCCACGAGGATGAGGCCGTGCTGCGGTGGGCCCTCCCGGAGGTGGAGGGCGGATCCGACCGTCGGCGCATGGGCCGATGGTCGGTGTGCGTGCTAGCTTCCGGCACATGGGATTACGTGGGGCACGTGGGGTGGCGGCGCAGCAGGCGATCGAGGGTCTCCGTGAGCTCGCCGGAGCGGGTCTGACGGCCGAGAAGGTGTTCCGCAGAGCCGACGAACTGCTGCGCGGGGTCCTGGAGTACGACGCGGTCTGCTGGCACTCCGCGGACCCGGCGAGCGGGCTGGTGACCTCGGTGCTGAGCGACGACCTGAGCCTGGAGGGCTTCGAGGACGCGGTGCGCCTGGAGGTGTGGGAGGACGACGTGGCGACCTTCCCCAAGATCCGGCACAGCGGGGTCCGGGCGGAGACGCTGAGCCGGGTGACCCGGGGGCGGACGGCGGACAGCACCCGGTTCCGTGAGCAGATCGGTCCGGCCGGGTTCGGCGACGAGCTGCGCGCGGTGTTCGACGCGCACGGCGGGATGTGGGGCTGCGCGGCGTTCATGCGGGCGGCCGACCGGGGGCCGTACCTGGGCCGCCAGCGCGAGTTCGCCGAGCTCGCGGCCCGGCACCTGGGCAATGCGCTGCGGGCCTGTCACGTCCCGTCCGGCGGTGGGGACGAGACGGCCGGTGGTGCGGGACTCGGCCTCGGCGAGCGGCATGAGCCGGACGCGGGGCCGGCGGTCCTGGTGCTCGGCCCGTCGAACCGTCCGCTCGCGCTGTCCGGGCCGGCCGAGGAGTTGCTCTCCCGGCTCGCGGATCCGAGCCGGACCTCGCTCGGGGTGCCGACCGCCTTCGCGATGGCCGCCGAACAGGCCCGCCGGGCGGCCGTCGGCCTGCCGGTGCCGCAGTCGAAGATCCGGGTGCAGGACCGGGGCGGCCGCTGGTTCGTGCTGCACGGCTCGGCGCTGCAAGGCGGCGCCGGGGGCGAGGTGACGGTGGTGGCGTCCCCCGCGACGCCCGCCGACGCGATGCCGCTCTACCTCTCCGCGTACGGGCTGACGGCGCGCGAGCAGGAGGTGGCGCTGCTGCTGGTGCGCGGGTGCGACACCCGGGACGTGTCGCGGCTGCTGGCGATGAAGCCGTACACGGTGCAGGACCACCTCAAGTCGGTGTTCGCGAAGGCCGGGGTGGCCAGCCGGCGGGAGCTGGTCGCGCGGATCATGCTCGGGGGCGGGGCGGGGTAGGCCGTGCGGGGGCGGTTCGGCGTACGGGCGCGGGGGTGGGGCGGCGGTGTACGTTCTGACGGGTCGGCAGCGTCCGGGGTCCGTCGGGTCGACGGGAACCACCGTTCGTTAGCTGACTACGGGGGACTCCGCGCGGGGTCCGCCAGGCCGTCCGGAGGGGGCCAGCTATGAGTGTGGAGGAGACCGCCGGTCCGGCGGGCAGCGGTGAGACCGGCGGGGGTTCCGGCGGCAGTTCCGGCGGGACTTCGGGTGCGGCTTCGGGTGCGG
>NZ_JBFBDO010000247.1:0-2416 GCF_040683335.1 Kitasatospora sp. NPDC093806 | reverse complement strand
CCGCCACGGCCGCGGTGAGGTCGGCGAGATCGGGGTGCGTCCCGAACCGGAGCCCGCTGGGCGTGGACTGGACCGAGCTGCCGGCCGCCGCCGAGGCGCCCGCCGGGCGCTGGGTGCTGCTCGGCGACGACCGCCTCGGCCTGCCCAGCGGGCTCCGGTTCGGGACGCACCCCGATCTCGCCGACCTCACCGCGGCCGTGGCGGCCGGTGCGACGGTGCCCGACGCCGTCCTGCTGACCTGCGCCGGACCGGAGTCGCCGACCGACACCCCCGGCGCGGTCCGCGACGCCGTGGAGCATGCACTGACGGTCCTTCAGGAGTGGCTGGCGGACCAGCGGTTCGCCGCCTCCCGGCTCGTGGTGCTGACCAGGGGCGCGGTGGCCGCCGCGCCCGGGGAGTGCGTGCGGGACCTCGTCCACGCCCCGGTCTGGGGTCTGCTGCGGTCCGCGCAGAGCGAGCACCCGGACCGCTTCGTCCTGCTCGACCTGGACGACCGGCCGACCGGGCTGCCGGCGGCGCTGGCCGCCGCGCTCGCCGCCGGTGAGCCCCAACTCGCCCTCCGCGAGGGCGTCCTGTTCGCGCCGCGGCTGGTCCGCGCGGCCGACGGCCGGCTGCTGGAGCCGCCGGCGGACGCGCCCGCCTGGCGGCTGGACACCACCGCCAAGGGCACCCTGGAGAACCTCGCCCTGATCCCGCACCCGGCCGCCGTCGCGCCGCTTGGCCCCGGCCAGGTCCGGCTGGCCGTCCGCGCCGCCGGGATGAACTTCCGCGACGTGCTGCTCGGCCTGGGCATGGTCGACCAGGACGTGATGGGCGGGGAGGCGGCCGGTGTGGTGCTGGAGACGGCGCCCGACGTCACCTCGTTCGCGCCGGGCGACCGGGTGATGGGCATGGTGCCGGGCTCGTTCGGGCCGGTCGCCGCGGTCGACCAGCGGCTGCTCGTCCCGCTGCCCGCGGGCTGGACGTTCACCGAGGGCGCCTCGGTGCCGATCGCCTTCCTGACCGCCTACTACGGGCTGGTCGACCTGGCCGGGCTCGGCGCCGGCGAGTCGGTGCTGATCCACTCGGCGACCGGCGGCGTCGGCCTGGCGGCGCTCCAGCTGGCCCGCCACCTGGGCGCCGAGGTGTTCACCACGGCCGGCCCGGCCAAGTGGGACACCCTGCGCGCACTCGGCGTCCCGGACAAGCGGATCGCCTCCTCCCGCTCGCTCGACTTCGAAGAGCAGGTCCGCGCGGCGACCGGTGGGCGGGGGGTGGACGTGGTCCTCAACTCGCTCGCCAAGGACTTCGTCGACGCCTCGCTGCGGCTGCTGGCGGACGGCGGGCGGTTCGTGGAGATGGGCAAGACCGACATCCGCGACACGGCCGAGGTGGTCGCCGCCCACCCCGGCCGGTCGTACCTCTGGTTCGACCTGATCGAGGCCGGCTACGACCGGATCGGCCGGATGATGGCCGCCCTGATGCCGCTGTTCGAGCGCGGGGTGCTCCGGCCGGTCCCGGCCCGCACCTGGGACGTGCGGCAGGCGCTGGACGCGTTCCGCTTCATGGGCCAGGCCCGGCACGTCGGCAAGGTGGTGCTCACCATGCCCGCCGGGGCGGCCCCGGACGGGAGCGCGACGAAGCCCGACGGCACCGTGCTGATCACCGGCGGCACCGGCGTGCTGGGCGCGCTGGTGGCCCGGCAGCTGGTCACCGAGCACGGCGTGCGGCACCTGCTGCTGCTCGGCCGGCGCGGCCCGCAGGCCCCGGGAGCGGCCGAACTCACCGCCGAGCTGGAGGAGTTGGGCGCCCGGGTGACGGTCACCGCCTGCGACACGGCCGACCGCGCGGACCTCGCGCGGGTCCTCGCCGCCGTCCCGGCCGAGCACCCGCTCACCGGCGTCGTGCACGCCGCGGGCGTGCTGGACGACGCGGTGATCGCCTCGCTGACCCCGGACCAGGTCGCGGCCGTGCTCCGCCCCAAGGTGGACGCCGCCTGGCACCTGCACGAGCTGACCCGGGAAGCGGACCTCGACGCGTTCGTCCTGTTCTCCTCCTCGGCCGCCGTCCTCGGCGGCCCCGGCCAGGGCAACTACGCCGCCGCCAACGCCTTCCTCGACGCGCTCGCCGGCCGCCGCCGCGCCGAGGGTCTGCCCGGCCTGTCGATCGCCTGGGGCCTCTGGGCGCAGGCCAGCGGCATGACCGGCCACCTCGACGCCACCGACCTGACCCGGCTGCGGCGCTCCGGGGTGAGCCCGCTGTCCGACGCCGACGGCGTGGCCCTGTTCAGCGCGGCCCTGCCCGCCGACCGGGCGCTGCTGGTGGCGATGAAGCTCGACCTCGGGGCTGCTCGCACCGCCTTCCAGGCCGGCGCGGTGCCGCCGCTGCTGCGCGGGCTGGTCGGCCCGGGCGGCCGGCGCGCGGTCGCCGCCGCCGG
>NZ_JBFBDO010000246.1:0-2425 GCF_040683335.1 Kitasatospora sp. NPDC093806 | reverse complement strand
GCGGAGAACCGGCTCGTCGTCGGGGGCGCGCTGATCCACCGGGGGCGGGTGCTCGCCGCTCGGCGGAGCCGGGTCAGGCACCGTCAGGGACGGCGCGGGCCGGGCCGGGGCCGGGCCCGCGGGAGGGGCGGGGGCCGTCGGGGCCGGGGCCTCGGCGCGGGCGCCCGTCCCGCGGGCGGTGCCGCGCTCCGTGCCGCGCTCCGTGCCCCGCCGCAGCCGGGCGCGGGCGGCGGCGCTCCCTCCGGCGCCCGCGCGCCGTGCTCCCCCGCCGCCGTTACCGGTACTCGACACCGACGGGGCCTCCGGCTCTGGTCGGGATCGGCGGCGCCGGCTGGGGCGGCTCACCGATGGTGACGAATAGTGCCGAAAAGTGACATACCCAGCAAGACCAAGGCTATCCCGGTCGGCGCGTCGCCTTTTCCCTTTGCCCGGCCCGCCGCGTTCCACGCGTCGCGGCGGTGGCCGGGACCGGCCGTCCGGTTCAGGGTTCCAGCAGGCGGGCCACCTCGGGGAGGACCTCGCGGTCGTGGTCGAGCCAGTCGACCTCGGCCAGCTCGTCGGGGCCGAGCCAGCGCAGCTCGTCGTGCTCCAGCAGCGGCCGCGGCTCGCCGGAGAGCAGCTCGGCGGCCCAGAGCCGCAGCTCCAGTCCGGGCCGGACCAGCCAGGCCCCGGGCAGCCGGGTGAGCGCCCGGGCCCGGACACCCAGCTCCTCCATCAGCTCGCGCTCCAGCGCCTCGGTCTCGGTCTCACCGGGCTCGGCCTTGCCGCCCGGGAACTCCCAGCGCCCCGCCACCTCGGCCGGCCTGCTCCGCCGGGCGGCGAGCACCCGCCCCCGGTGGATCAGCGCGCCCCCGACGACGAGCCGGTTCTCCGCGTCCATGGTCGTGTCGTTCACGGTCGTGTCGTTCACGGTCGTCGACCCTAGGGCCTGTGCCTGACGGACGCGCTACGCGTCCGGCCCCTTCGCCTCGGACGCGCCGGGCGGCTCGGCCTCGACCCAGTACAGCTGCTTGTGGCCGCGCGCCTCCAGCTCGGCCGCGATCCGCTCGGCCCCCTCCCGCTCGACTCCCCCGACGACCAGGAACCGGTTGCCGTTGTCGTCCTGCCGCATCACCCGAAAGGTGTCCGTGGTGTCCATGCGGAAAAGGCTAGAACCCGGCCCCCGGCCCGCGTGGGGGTCGGGTCGGGGGCCGGGCTCCAGGGACACTACGCCGGATTCGCTACCGGCAGGTACGGGCGCGGTTAACGGCCGGTAAGACGGTTACCGGCCGGTAGACGCGGGTCAGACCCGGATGTCGGGGACCTTCTCGCCGGTCGACAGCCCCAGCTCGCGGCGGATCTCGACCGCCACCTTGTAGCTCTTGCCCGACAGCGCCGTGGCCTTCCGCACCTCACGCTCGATCGCGTCCGGGTCGGCGGCCTTGGCGGCGGCGTCCCAGGCGTTCGCGGCCTCCAGCTGGATCCCGCTCAGCTCGTTCAGCTTGGGCTTCACCGCGTCCGGCCAGGGCGTGGTGGTCGAGGACAGCTCCGCGGCCTCCTTGCGGGAGGCGGCGGCCATGCCCTTCGCCCAGTTCCGGTACGCGGTCGGGTCCTCCGCGACGTCCGCCTCGGGCTGGTAGCCGAGCCCGTTGTTGTAGTTCTGGACGGCGTCCAGGTAGGCCAGCTGCGGGCGGGTGAGCTTGGACCGGTCGGTGTGGACGGTGCCCACGTGCTCCGCGTCCTCGTCCAGGAAGGTGCAGGTCACCCGCCGGTCGCCGGTCCGCCAGCCCTCCGAGCTCGGGTAGTAGAAGTACGGCAGCATGCCGTCGGGGATCTGCCAGGAGTCGAGCGCGTACTCGTCGCGCACCGGCGCGCAGAGCCGGTCGGTCTCCTTGCCGATCTCGCTCGCGCTCGGGTACGCGGCACCGCGGGGGAAGTTCGAGCTGCCCGCCACCTCGCCGTGGTGCGGGGCCGAGCACGGCACCACGTGGACCCAGTAGATGCTGGAGGACTCCGCCTTGCGGCCGGGGCTGAACGGCGGCTGGTTGAAGCAGTCGCCGGTCCGCAGGTCGTTCACGGAGATCGAGCCCGACGGCCCGCGGCGCTGGTCCGCGTACTGCCGCTCCTCGAAGCCGAGCGCGGCGAGGCCGATGAACGCGACCAGGCTGGCGATCACCCCGAGGACGCCGAAGACCAGGCCGGTGACGGCCATGCCCTTGCCCTTCTCGTTGCGCTTGGGTATCTGGACCAGCGCGACGATGGCGAAGGCGAGCGAGAGCGGCCACATGCAGAGCAGACCGGTGACCAGGGCGGCGATGGCGAAGCCGTTGGTGACCGTGGGGGCGCCGGGGTAGGCGAAGCCGGGCTGGAAGCCGCCCTGGGCGGCGGGGGTGACGGCCGCCCAGCCGGTGGCCGCCGGGGCGGCGGGGCCCGGGCCGGCCGGCGG
>NZ_JBFBDO010000245.1:0-2489 GCF_040683335.1 Kitasatospora sp. NPDC093806 | reverse complement strand
CGAAGCGGTGGGCGAGCTCGTCCATGAGTTCCAGGGCGGCGGGGGAGGCGCCCCGGGCGAGGCCGGCGGCGAGGGCGCCGCAGAAGACGTCCCCGGCGCCGGTGGTGTCGACGACGGTCACCTCGGGGGCGGGGACGCGCAGGAGCGCGCCGTCGGCGGCGACCAGCGCGCCCGCCGCGCCGAGGGTGATCACCGCCCCCTCGCCGAGGGCGGCCAGGGCGCGGGCGGTCGTGTCAGGGGAGCCGGAGCCGGAGTCGGTGACGGTGGGCGTGCCGGTGAGCTGGGCGGCCTCGACGGCGTTGGCGACGATCAGCGGGCGGCGCAGGCCCGGGCCGGACCAGTCGGGCAGGATGCCAGCCGGAGCGGCGTTGTGGATCCAGCGGGGGCCGGGCGGGAGCGCCGCCGCCGTCGCCCGGACGCACTCCTCGGGCACCTCACCGCTGGTCAGGACGGTGTCGGCGGGCGTGAGGGCGAGGGCGGCGAGCGCCTCGGTCACCTCGGCGCCGGTCAGCCGGGCGTTGGCGCCCGGGACGACCACGATGCTGTTCTCGCCGGCCGGGTCGACCAGCACGACCGCCTGCCCGGTGGGTGCGGCGGGGTCGGTGAGCACGGTGTCGGTCCCGACCCCGGCGGCCCGCAGGTCGGCCAGCGCCGCCCGGCCGTCGGCGTCGGCGCCGACCTTGGCGACCAGCCGGGTCGGCGCACCCAGGGTGGCGGCGGCCACGGCCTGGTTGGCGCCCTTGCCGCCGAAGCCCTGGGCCGATCCGGCGGCCAGCACGGTCTCCCCGGGGGCGGGGAGGACGGGGCAGCGCAGGATGCGGTCGATGTTGACGGAGCCGATGGCCACGACGCGGCCGGAGGTGGTGGATGCGGTGGTTGATGCGCTGGTGGATGCGGTCACCGTCCCTCTCTAGTGCGGCGGCCCGGGGTGGGGCAAGCCGACTGCTTCCCCGGCGCGCGGGGGGAGGGCGCGCGGGGTGCGGCGGGGGCGTGCGGACGGGTTCCGGACTCCGGCGACCAGGGGTGCGCACTCCGGCGCGGCCGGGGTCGTACGGGCATCGCCGCAGGGCCTCTGGCCTGGGCACATGCCGCTGTCAAACGGAATCGGGAACCACCGTGAGCAGGGCGCGCGTGGAGGTATGGGGACCGGCGCGGCGGGGGTACCACCTCGGGTGGCGCTGGTTCGACTGACGGGGGCGCCGCCCGGTGCGAACGGCACCGGGGGAGGTCGAGGGGCAGGGGACATTGGTGATCGTCTGGGTCAATGGCACGTTCGGGGCGGGCAAGACGAGTGCCTGCCGCGAGTTGGTGGAACTGCTGCCCGGCAGCATGTTGTTCGATCCCGAGCTGGTCGGGTTCGGACTGCGCAGGATGCTGCCGGCGGACCGGATGGCGACGGTGTCGGACTTCCAGGACCTGCCGGCCTGGCGCCGGCTCGTCCCCGAGCTGGCGGCCGCGCTGCTCGGCGAGGTGTCCGGACCGCTGGTCGTCCCGATGACGCTGCTCCGGGAGGACTACCGGGACGAGATCTTCGGCGCGCTGGCCTCGAACGGCATCACGGTGCACCATCTCGTCCTGGACCCTGAAGAAACGATCCTGCGTGAGCGCATAAAGCAGCGCGAGGAGGTCCCGGACGATCCCGAGCGCAGCGAGCGGATCCGCCAGTGGTGCCTGGAGCAGTTGCCGCGCTACCGCGCCGCCCGCCGCTGGCTGCGCCGGGACGCCAGACTCGTCGACACCGCCGGCCTCACCCCGCGCGAGACCGCCGCCCGGCTCGCCCAGCTGGTCCGGGACGGCTCGGCGCGCTGCCCGATCGTCCAGACCCCGGACTTCACCGGGGACACCGTCGCCGCCGCCGTCCTGCTCTTCGACGAGCAGGACCGGGTGCTGCTGGTCGACCCGGTCTACAAGCCGGACTGGGAGTTCCCCGGCGGGGTGGTCGAGTGCGGCGAGGCGCCGACCGACGCCGCGCTGCGGGAGACCGCGGAGGAGCTCGGCCTGCGGCTCGACCCGGCCGCGCTGCGGCTGCTGGCCGTCGACTGGGAGCCGCGCACCGGGCCGCGCCGGGGCGGCCTGCGGCTGGTCTACGACGGCGGACTGCTGGACGCCACCGCCCGGCAGGGGCTGCTGCTCCAGCAGGAGGAGCTGCGCGGCTGGCGGTTCGTCACCCTGGAGGAGGCGGCCGGGCTGCTGCCGCCGGGCCGGTACCGGCGGCTGGCGGCCGCGCTGGAGGCCCGCCGGTGCGGCGAGCTGCGGTACCTGGAGGCCGGCCGCCGGGCGGGCGTGGGGCTGGCCCGGGCGGCCGACGCGGCGTGAGCGGGGGCGGGGCCGGGGTGTGAGCGCGGGCGGGGTCCGGGGCACGGGCTTGGCGGGTCGGCTCGTGGCCCGGGCCCCGTGCGCCGGGTGCGGCGGGCGTCGGGCGGGCGTGGGGCTGGGGCGGTCGGCCTGCGCGGCCGACGCGCCGTGACGCGGGCGGCTGACGCGGCGTG
>NZ_JBFBDO010000244.1:0-2594 GCF_040683335.1 Kitasatospora sp. NPDC093806 | reverse complement strand
CCGCCCGGGCCGGCGGCGTGACCGTCTTCGAGTTCCTGCTCGCCGCGCTGCACGGTCTGCTGCGCCGCTACGGCGGCGAGGCCGTGCCGGTCGCCGTCCCGTTCTCCGTCCGCCGCCGCGAGCAGCGCGCCGAGATCGGCCCGTTCGTCAACGAGCTGCCGGTGTACGCCCCGGCCGGTGTCGACGACTCCGCCCCGTTCGACCGGTACGCGCGGGCCGTGCGCGCCGAGGTCCGGCTGGTCTCGGCCCACCGCGCCGTCCCGTTCGGCACGGCCGTGCCCGGGCTCACCCCGCGGGCCGGGCTGGCGCCGGTCTCGTTCGGCTACCGCCGCCGCACCACCGCCGACCCGGTGTTCCCGGGCAGCACCACCGAGGTCGACTGGGCGGTCTTCCCGCACGCGGCCCGCAACACCCTGCACCTCCAGGCCGTCGAGGACGCCGCGGGATCGGCGGGCTCGGGGGACGGGGACGCCGCGGGTTCGGCGGGTTTTGACGGCGTCGCGGGCTCGGGGGACGCCGCGGGTCCGGACAGCGCCGGGAGTGTCGCGTTCTCGCTCCAGTACGACCCGGCCGTGCTCGCCCCGGCCGCCGCCCGGCGGATCGCCGGGCACTTCGCCACCCTGCTCGCCGCCGCCACCGCCGCCCCCGGTACGGCGCTGGGCGCGCTGCCGCTGCTCGACCAGGCCGAGGAGCGCCTCGTCACCGCCGCCTGGAACGCCACCGCCCGGGCCTACCCGGCCGACCGGACCGTGCTCGACCTGGTCCGCGAGCGCGCCGCCGCCGACCCGGAGGCCGTCGCGGTGGTGGCCGGGACGGAACGGCTCACCTACCGCCAACTCCTGCGCCGCGCCGACCGGCTGGCCGGCGCGCTGACGGCGGCCGGGGTCGGCCGGGACGACCTGGTCGGCCTGCACCTGGCCCGCACCGCCGACCTGCCGGCCGCCCTGCTCGCGGTGCACGCCGTCGGCGCCGGGTACCTGCCGCTCGACCCCGGCTACCCCGCCGAGCGGCTCGCGCTGGTCCTCGCGGACTCCGGCGCGGCCCTGCTGCTGGCCGACCGGGAGCCCGCCCCCGAGGTGGCCGCCGCCGCCCCGGCGCTGCTCCGGCTCGCCGACGCCTCCGACGCCTCGGTCACCTCGGAGGGTGCCTCGGAGGGTGCCGAGGTGCGCCCCGGCCGGCTCGCCTACGTGCTCTACACCTCCGGGTCCACCGGCCGTCCCAAGGGCGTCGAGATCGGCCACCGCGCGCTGGTCAACCTGCTCTCGGCCTTCGCCGACCGGCTCGGCTCCGGCCCCCGGGACGTCTGGCTCGGCCTCACCTCGCTCTCCTTCGACATCTCCGCGCTCGAACTGCTGCTGCCGCTGGTCACCGGCGGCCGGCTGGTGCTGGCCCCGGACGGGCTCGCGGTGGACGGCCCCGGTCTGCGGGCGCTGATCGAGCGCGAGGGCGTCACCCACGTCCAGGCCACCCCCTCCGGTTGGCGGGTCCTGCTCGGCGCCGGGCCGCTGCCGTCCGGGCTGACCGCCCTGGTCGGCGGGGAGGCGCTGCCGCTGCCGCTGGCCCGGCAGCTGCGGGCCGGCACCGAGCGCCTGTTCAACGTCTACGGCCCGACCGAGACCACCGTCTGGTCCACCTGCGCCGAACTCCCGGCCGCGCCCGAGGCGGTGCGGATCGGCCGGCCGATCGCCAACACCCGCGCCTACGTCCTGGACCGGCGGCGCCGCCCGCTGCCGATCGGGGTGCCGGGCGAGCTGTACCTCGGCGGCGACGGGCTCGCCGAGGGCTACCTGGGGCGGCCCGACCTGACCGCCGAGCGCTTCGTCGCGGACCCGTTCGGCGCCGACGGCGCGGACGGCGACCGGCTCTACCGCACCGGCGACCTGGTGGCCTGGACCGCCGACGGCGAACTCGACTTCCTCGGCCGGCTCGACGACCAGGTGAAGATCCGCGGGCACCGGATCGAGCTCGGCGAGATCGAGGCGGCGCTGCTGGCGCACCCGGCGGTCGCCGAGGCCGCCGCCGCGGTCCACCGGGAGGACGGGGCCGCGCCGGACGGGGTGGGTGAGCCGTTCGTGGCCGGGTACCTCGTCCCGGCCGCCGGGGCGGTCGCCCCGGCCCCGGCCGAACTGCGTGCCTTCCTCCAGCGGTCGCTGCCCGGCGCGGCGCTGCCGCAGCGCTACCTGGTGCTCGACCGGCTGCCGCTGACGCCCAACGGCAAGCTGGACCGCCGGGCGCTGCCCGTCCCGCCGCCGGCGACCGACGCGCCGAGCGCCGCGCCGAACGCCGCCCCGAGCGCCGCCCCCACCGAGGGCGAGGCGGACGAGGTGCTCACCGCCGTGCTCGGCATCTGGTCCGAGGTGCTCCGGCTGCCCGACCTGGGCCCCGAGGACGACCTGTTCGAGCTCGGCGGGCACTCCCTGACGATCATTCAGATCACCGCCAGGATCCGCGACCTGCTCGGCGTCGAACTCGACTTCGACGTGTTCTTCGCCGCCCCCACCCCGCTCGGCATCGCCGCCGCCGTCCGCGACCTGCGCTGACCCGCCCCGGGCGGCGCGCACCGGCGCGCGCCGCCCCCCGCTCCCCGCGGCGGG
>NZ_JBFBDO010000243.1:0-2614 GCF_040683335.1 Kitasatospora sp. NPDC093806 | reverse complement strand
GGCCGCGCTGCCGTCGGGGTTGTTCATGCCGTGGACGCCGCTGCGCATCGCCTGGAGGTAGCGGGCGGGGTTCTTGCGGGCGGGGCCGGGCGAGGCCGCGCAGGACGGGGGCGAGCCGGTCGGCGGGGACGGCGGCCGGGTCGAGCCGGGCGGCCGCGAGGACGGGGTGGGGGCCGGTGAGGGCGGCGTCGAAGAGGGCGAGGGCCTGTTCGTTGCTCATCGGGGCGAGTCCGGTGGCGGCAAGGCGTTCGGTCTCGGCGGCGCTGAGGCCGGCCGCCATGCCGCCGGCGGCCTCCGCCCAGTGGCCCCAGGCGAGCGAGACGGCGGGCAGGCCGCGGACCGCGCGGTGCTGGGCGAGGGCGTCCAACTCGGCGTTGGCGGCGGCGTAGTTGGCCTGGCCGGGGTTGCCGAGCAGGCCGACGGCGGAGGAGAACAGGACGAAGGCGGCGAGGTCGAGGTGGGCGGTGGCGTGGTGCAGGTGCCGGGCGCCGTCGGCCTTGGGGCGGCGGACGGTGCGCAGCCGTTCGGGGGTGAGGGAGCCGAGCAGGGCGTCGTCGAGGACGCCGGCGGTGTGCACGACGGCGGTCAGCGGGTGGTCGGCGGGGACGGCGGCGATCAGGGCCGCGACGGCGTCCGGGTCGCCGAGGTCGCAGCTGCGGATCGTCACCTCGGCGCCGGCTTCCGCGAGTTCGGCGGTGAGGGCGGCGGCTCCGGGGGCGTCCGGGCCCTGGCGGCCGGCGAGCAGCAGGTGCCGGACGCCGTGCCGGGCGACCAGGCGATGGGCGACCAGGCGGCCGAGTGCCCCGGTTCCGCCGGTGACCAGGACGGTGCCGTCGGGGGCGAGCGCGGTCGGCAGGGTGAGGGCGAGTTTGCCGGTGTGCCGGGCCTGGCTGAGCCGACGCAGGGCCTGCGGGGCCTGCCGGACGTCCTGGGCGTGCACGGGCAGGGGGTGCAGGGCGCCGGTGGCGAAGAGGGCGGCGAGTTCGGTGAGGAGGGCGGCGATCCGGTCGGGGTCGACGTCGAACAGGTCGAAGGCGAGGTAGGCGGCGCCGTCGTGGTCGGCGGCGACGGTGGCCGGGTCGCGCTGGTCGGTCTTGCCCATCTCGACGAACCGGCCGCCGGGGGCGAGCAGGCGCAGCGAGGCGTCGGTGTACTCGTGGGCGAGGGCGTTGAGGACGACGTCGACGCCCCGGCCGCCGGTGGCGGTGCGGAAGGACTGTTCGAAGTCGAGGGTGCGGCTGGAGGCGACCCGGTCGCCGACCAGGCCGAGGCCGCGCAGCACGTCCCACTTGCCGGGGCTGGCGGTGGCGAGCACCACCGCGCCCGCGTGGTGGGCGAGTTGGACGGCGGCCTGGCCGACGCCGCCGGTCGCGGCGTGCACCAGGACGGTCTCGCCGGGCTTGAGGCGGGCCAGGCCGTGCAGGCCGTGGTGAGCGGTGAGGAAGGCGACCGGGGCGGTGGCGGCCTGGGTCCAGCTCCAGCCGTCGGGGACGGGGGTGAGCAGCCGGTGGTCGGTGACGGCGACCGGGCCGAGGGTGCCCTGGACGAGTCCCATCACCCGGTCGCCGGGCTTGACCCGGGTGACGCCGGGGCCGGTCTCCAGGACGGTGCCCGCGCCTTCGGCGCCGATCCGGGCGCCGCCGGGGTAGAGGCCGAGGGTGATCAGCACGTCGCGGAAGTTGAGGCCGGCGGCGCGCAGGGCGAGTCGTACCTCGCCTTCGGCCAGCGGGCGTCGGGCTTCGGGGGCGGGCAGCAGGGCGAGGGAGTCCAGGCTGCCGGGGCGCGCGGTGTCGAGCCGCCAGGCGGGGGCGGTGCCGGGGTCGAGCAGTTCGCCGGGGCGCGGCCTGGTCAGCCTCGGGACGGTGATCTCCCCGGCGCGCAGGGCGAGTTGGGTTTCACCGGCGGCGAGGGCGGCGGCGAGCGCGGTGGGAAGGGCGGAGCGGCTGGCGGCGGTCGCGTCGGTGTCCAGCAGGACGAGGCGGTCGGGGTGTTCGGTCTGGGCGGTGCGGACCAGGCCCCAGACGGCGCCGGCCGCCGGGTCGGGGACGTCCTCGCCGGGGTGGGTGGCGACGGCGTGGGCGGTGACCAGCACCAGCACGCCGGTCGGCGTGCCCATCCGCCGCTCGTCCAGCCAGGTGTGCAGCAGGGCGAGCGCCTGTTCGGCGGTGCGGACGGGGGCGAGCACGGTCTGTCCGGGGGCCGCGTCGGCGAGGGAGGCGAGCAGCGGGCGGCCGTCGGCGAGCGCGTCAGTGCCGGAGGTGCCCGCCGGGTCGGCGAGGACGGCCCAGCCGTCGGCCGGGGGCGGGGTGTCGTCGGTGGCGAGCGGCTGCCAGTCGAGCCGGTGGAGCCCGTCCGGGCCGGTGGCGGCCGGGACGCGCAGGGTGAGGGCGCCGACCGTGGCGACCGGCAGGCCCGCCGGGTCGGTCAGCTCCAGGGCGACGGTGTCGGCCCCGGCCGGGGTGATCCGGGCCCGCAGCGCGGCGGCGCCGGTGCGGTGCACGGTGACGTCCCGCCAGGAGAACGGCAGGACGGTCCGCTCGGCGTCCAGCACGACGGCGTGCAGGGCGGCGTCGAGCAGGGCCGGGTGGAGCGCGTAGGCGTCGGCGTCGGCGGC
>NZ_JBFBDO010000242.1:0-2631 GCF_040683335.1 Kitasatospora sp. NPDC093806 | reverse complement strand
CCCGCGCCCAGGGCTCCGACGACCGCGGCGGGCGTCCCGGCAGGAGCGGGGGCGGCCACACGACCGCGGATGCAAGGACCTGGCCGGCCGCAGCGCCGACCGGCACACCGCCACCGCCCAGCAGACCGGCCCCGTCCTGCGCTGGTCCTCCGACCGCGGCTGGATCGAACGGCCGGTCCCCGAACCCTCCGTCACCGCCGGCGACGTCCTGCCCACCCTCGCCCAGCTCACCACCGCCGAACAGCGCTGGGCCGACCGCGAGGAGGACATCACCTCCATCGGCGGCGACGCGCACGAGGTCGGCCAGGTCTTCGCCCGCCGCTGGACCACCCGGGTCGGCGACGCCGAACGGCTCACCGTCCTGTGGCCCGACTACCCGCGCATCCCGCACCGGGTCGACGGCGAGCTGCTCCGCTACGCCGCCCGGTTCGGCCTGCTCGCCCACAAGGACGACCAGATCGACGAGCACGACCGGTACGCGATCCGGGCCGGCTTCTGGAAGGAGCTCGCCGCCCGCGTCCCCGGCGGGGACCTGGTGGTGGACGACTGAGCTGTGGACGACTGACCTGGCACGGGAGGGCGGAACGGGCCCCGTTGTCCGGTTCGCCGGTTCCACCGCGTAGAGTCTCCGGTCGTGAGCGAGACGGCCGGGCGGGCACCCCAGGAGACCTCGCCGTGCTGCGCCGTACGCGACCTGGTCAAGACGTACCGCACCGGGCGCGGCGCCGCCGCCACCGAGATCCGGGCCAATGACGGCATCACCCTGACCGTCCGGCAGGGGGAGATCTTCGGCCTGCTCGGACCCAACGGCGCCGGCAAGTCCACCCTGGTCCGCCAGCTCACCGGCCTGCTGCGGCCCGACTCCGGCAGCGTCGAACTGCTCGGCCACGACGTGGTGCGGCACCCCGAACGGGCCGCCCGGCTGCTCGGCTACCTCGGCCAGGAGTCCACCGCGCTCGACGAGCTGACCGTCGCCCTCGCCGCCGAGACCACCGGACGGCTGCGCGGCCTCGGCCGGGCCCAGGCCCGCGCCGCCGCCGCCGAGGTGATCACCGAGCTCGCCCTGGAACCGCTCGCCAACCGGCCGCTCGCCAAGCTCTCCGGCGGCCAGCGGCGGCTCGCCTGCGTCGCCGCCGCCCTGGTCGGCGACCGGCCGCTGCTCGTCCTCGACGAGCCGACCACCGGCATGGACCCGATCGCCCGCCGCGCCGTCTGGGCCGCCGTCGAACGGCGCCGCAACGAACGCGCGGCCACCGTGCTGCTGGTCACCCACAACGTGATCGAGGCCGAGACCGTGCTCGACCGGGTCGCCGTCATCGACGACGGCCGGGTCATCGCCTGCGACACCCCCGGCGGACTCAAGGCGCTCGTCGACGGCGACGTCCGGCTCGACCTGGTCTGGCGGGACGAGGCGCCGCTCACCGTGCCCGCCGTCGCCGCCCTCGCCGAGCGGGCCGAACGCACCGGCCGCCGCTGGACCGTCCGCACCACCCCCGAGCAGGCCCGCGAACTGGTCGCCGCCGTCACCACCGGCCCGGCCTTCGCCGCCCTCGACGACTTCACCCTGGCCACCCCGAGTCTTGAGGACGCGTACCTCAAGCTGGGCGGCCGCCACGGAGGACTGGCCAAGTGACGCTGCTCTCGGCTCCGCCGCAGACCACCCCGGCCCCGGCCGGCGAGCCCGCCCCGCTCGCCCCCGCCGCCCGGCTGCTGCCCGCCCTCGCCGCCGTCTACCGGGCCCAGCTGGCCCGCGCCCGGGTGGCGCGGATCCCGCTGCTGTTCGTCGCCACCTTCCAGTCGCTCGGCATCCTGGTGATGATGCGCGGCGTCGTCGACGCCGGGCAGACCTCCGCCGCCCGGTACGTGGTGGCCGGCTCCAGCGTGCTCGTGGTCGCCTTCGTCGCGCTCAACCTGCTCGCCCAGTACTTCGGCCGGCTCCGCGCCACCGGAGGCCTCGACCACTACGCGACGCTGCCGGTGCCGGCCGCCTCGGTGGTGCTCGGCGCGGCCGCCGCGTACGCCTCCTTCACGCTGCCCGGGACGCTGGTCACGGCGGCGGCGGGCGCGGTCATGTTCGGGCTGCCGCTGGGCCAGCTGTGGGTGCTGCTCGCGGTCGTCCCGCTCGCCGGGGCCGCGCTCTCCGGACTCGGCGCGGCCTGCGGGCTGCTCGCGCCCCGGCAGGAGATCGCCACCATGCTCGGGCAGCTCGGCATGTCGGCCGCGCTGCTGCTCGGCGTCCTGCCCGTCGACCACCTGCCGCAGCCGGTGCTGTGGCTGCGCGACCTGCTGCCGTCCACCTACGGGGTCGAGGCGTTCGCCCGGACCTTCCAGCCGGACCCGGACTGGGCGGCGGTGCTCGGTGACCTGGCGGTCTGCGCGGGGGTGGGCGTGGTGTCGCTGGTCGCCGCCACCTGGGCGTACCGGCGGGCCACCCGGCGCTAGCTGTTCTGTCCCGTGAGGTTGGGGACGCGGCTGGCGGGTGGTTTGCCTGCGAGTGCGGTGTGTCCGCGGTGGTGATTGTAGGTGTGGAGCCAGTCGGGGTAGGCGTCGCGGCGTTCCTGTTCGCTGCGGTAGGGCCTGGCGTAGGCCCATTCGTCGAGCAGGGTGCGGTTGAAGCGTTCGACCTTGCCG
>NZ_JBFBDO010000241.1:0-2663 GCF_040683335.1 Kitasatospora sp. NPDC093806 | reverse complement strand
CGCGACACCACCCTCGAAGCCTTCAACCACCAAGACCTCCCCTTCGAACAACTCATCGAACACCTCGCCCCACCCCGCGACACCAGCCGCAACCCGCTCATCCAGGCCTGGTTCGACCTGTTCAGCGCGGACTCGCGGCTCCAGCTGGCGGGCGTCCGGGTGGACCGGACGGCCGGCGGGGACGCCACCACGCGGTTCGATCTGGAGCTCCACCTGACCGGCGGCGAGACCGGTCCGCTCGGCGTCGAACTCGTCTACGCCACCGACCTGTTCGACCAGGCCACGATGGAGCGACTGGCGGACCACTACGCCACCCTGCTGCGCTCGATCGCCACCAACCCGTACCACCGGGTCGACGACCTCGTCATGACCACCCCGGAGGAGCTGGCCACCCTCCTGGCCACCGAGCCCGCGACGCCGCTGCCGGCCCACGCGACGCTCACCGACTGGTTCCACCACCAGGTCGCCGCCACCCCCGAGGCCACCGCCCTGGTCCACGACGGCGAACGGCTCAGCTACGCGGAGCTCAACACCCGGGCCAACCACATCGCCTGGACACTGCGCGAACAGGGCCACGGCCCCGAGAGCAGCGTCGCGCTGCTGCTGCCCCGCGGCATCGACCAGCTCACCCACCTGCTCGCCATCCTCAAGGCCGGCGCCGCCTACCTCGCGCTCGATCCCGAGCACCCCGAGGACCGGATCCACTTCCAGCTCACCGACAGCGGCACCCGCCTCACCATCACCACCCCCGAACTCCGGCACAAGCTCCCCGCCGACGCCCCGGTGCTCCTCAGCAGCCACCAGCACCCGCACAACCCGGTCGACCCGCCCACCACCCACGGCCCCCACAGCCACGCGTACACCATCTACACCTCCGGCACCACCGGCCGCCCCAAGGGCATCGCGATGGCCCACGAGCCGCTGCTGAACCTGCTCCAGTGGCAGCTGGAGCGCGCCGTCACCAACGGCCCGACGCTGCAGTTCTCCGCGCTGAACTTCGACATCTCGTTCCAGGAGATCTTCTCCACCTGGCTCGGCGGCGGCGCCGTCGTCCTGCTCGACGAGGACGCCCGGCGCGACCCCGAGCGGATGCTGGACATCATGCGCACCCACGGTGTGCGCCGGCTGTTCTGCCCGCCGCTGGTGCTGGAGCAGATCAGCCAGGCCGCCGCCACGGCCGCCGAACTCCCGCCGCTCGCCGAGATCATGACGGCCGGCGAGCAGCTGCACCTGGTGGGCGAGATCCGGGACCTCATCGACCGGCTGCCCGGCGTCCGGATCGACAACCAGTACGGGCCGTCCGAGGCGCACGTGATCACCGCCCACCTGCTGGCCGGCGACCCGGCCGGCTGGCCGACCGCCCCGCCGGTCGGGACGGCGATCGCCAACACCGAGGTGTACCTGCTGGACGGGCACGGCAACCCCACCCCGTTCGGCGTCCCCGGCGAGATCCACGTCGGCGGAACCTGCCTCGCCCGCGGCTACACCGGCCGCCCCGACCTCACCGCCGACCGCTTCGTCCCCAACCCCTACGGCGAGCCCGGCTCCCGCCTCTACCGCACCGGCGACCTCGCCCGCCACCGCCCCGACGGCACCCTCGAATTCCTCGGCCGCGCCGACTTCCAGGTCAAGATCCGCGGCTACCGCATCGAACCCGGCGAGATCGAGACCCTGCTCTCCACGCACCCCGGGATCGAGCAGGCCGCCGTCGTCCCGGTCGAGCCGACCCCCGGTGATCTGCGGCTCGCGGCCTACTACGTCCCGGCCGCGGGCAGCGACCCCACCCCCGGTGAGCTGCGCGAGTTCCTGGCCCGGACCCTGCCGGCCTACATGGTGCCGAGCCACCTGGTCCCGCTGGCGGCCCTGCCGCTCACCGGCCCGGGCAAGCTCGACCGCAAGGCGCTGCCGCTGCCGGACCGCGAGGCCGGGGCCGACGACGCCTACCTGGCGCCGCGCAACCCGCGCGAGGCGGCGATCGCGGCCATCTGGGCCGAGGTCATCAACCTGTCCAAGGTCGGGGTGACGGACGACTTCTTCGAGATCGGCGGCCACTCGCTGCTGGCCACCAAGGTGATCGCCCGGGTCCGGGCGGCCTTCGAGGTGGACCTGCCGGTGCGCGCGGTGTTCAACGGCCGCACCGTGGCGGCGCTCGCCGAGGCGGTCGCGGCGGCCGAGCGGCCGGTGATCGCCCCGCTGCTGAGCAAGCCGCGCGACGCCCGTCCGCCGCTGTCCTTCGCGCAGCAGCGGCTCTGGTTCCTGGACCGGTTCCAGCCGGGGATGACGGCCTACCACGTCTTCCAGGGCTACCGGTTGAAGGGTGCGCTGGACCCGGTCGCGCTGGAACGGGCCTGGCAGGCCGTCGAGGAACGGCACGAGGTACTGCGCTCACGCTTCGGCAACGACGGCGACCAGCCCCACGTCATCGTCGACCCCGCCGGCACCATCCCCCTGGAACGCCTCGACCTGTCGGGTGCCGCCGACCCCGAGCAGGCCGCCCGCGAGCACACCCAGCGCCAGGCCGACCAGCCCTTCGACCTCGCCACCGGCCCCCTCACCCGCGCCCACCTGCTCCACCTCGCCCCCCAGGACCACATCCTCCTGATCACCGTCCACCACAGCATCTTCGACGGCTGGTCCATCAACGTCCTGGAGAACGACCTCAC
>NZ_JBFBDO010000240.1:0-2712 GCF_040683335.1 Kitasatospora sp. NPDC093806 | reverse complement strand
GTGGTCCAGCGGGTGAGGTCGCCGGTGCGGTAGATCCGGGTGCCGGGTTCGCCGTGTGGGTCGGGGCGGAAGTGGTCGGCGGTGTGGGCGGGTTGGTGGTGGTAGCCGCGGGCGAGTTGGGTGCCGGCGATGTGGAGTTCGGCGATGGCGCCGTGGGGGGTGGGGTTGAGGTGGTGGTCGAGGAGGTGGAGGTGGCGGTCGCCGAGGGGGCGGCCGATGGGGATGCCGTCGGGGCGGCGGGTGCTGTCGGGGGTGATCTCGAACAGGGTGGTGGTGACCGTCGCCTCGGTCGGCCCGTAGGTGTTCAGCACCGTCGGCTCCGGGAACCGCTCCGTCCACCAGGCCAGGTCGGTCGGCCGGACCACGTCCCCGCCGAGGACCAGCAGCCGCAGCGGCGCGGGCTTCCAGCGGGCGTGCCGGGAGTCCGGCGCGGACAGCTCCGCGATCAGCTCGGTCAGGTACCCCGGCACCACCTCCAGCACCGTGACGCCGTGCTGCTCCAGCTCGTCGAGGAGCCGGTCGGGGGCGATCAGGCCGTGCTCGGGAAGGACGAGGCTCGCCCCGCAGGTCAGGGCTGGGAAGATCTGCTCCACCGAGGCGTCGAAGGCGAGGGCGGCGAACTGGAGGACGCGGTCGGTGGGGCCGAGGGCGAAGCGGCGGCGGACGCGGATGGTGTGGGCGGCGAGGTTGGCGCGCGGGATGGCGACGCCCTTGGGGGTGCCGGTGGAGCCGGAGGTGTAGATGAGGTACGCCAACTGCTGCTCGTGGTACTGGTGTTGGGGGTTTTCGTCCCGGTCGGCGGCGGGCAGGGGCCCGTCGAGGAGGAGGTGGGCGCCGGCGTCGGTGCGGATGTGTTCGACGCGTTCGGCGGGCCAGGCGGGGTCGATGGGGACGTAGGCGCCGCCGGCCTTGAGGATGCCGAGGACGGCGATGAGCATCTCGGGCCCGCGCGGGAGTCGGACGGCGACGGGTATCTCGGTGCGGACGCCCTGGTCGGTGAGCCACCAGGCGAGGCGGTTGGCGCGGGTGTTGAGCTCGGCGTAGGTGAGCGTGGTGTCGGCGGTGCGGACGGCGACGGCGTCCGGGGTGCGTCGCACCTGGTCCTCGAACTGGGCGATGGTGTCCCGGGCGGGCGCCGGGACGTCGCCGCTGCCCAGCTCGCGCAGCTCCCGCAGTTCCTCGGCCGGCAACCCCAACTCGTTCACGGGCTGGTCGGGTCGGTCCGCCACGGCGGCCAGCAGGGCCTGGCAGCGGCGCACCAGCCGGTCGATCGTCGCCGCGTCGAAGAGGTCGGTGCGGTACTGCACGAAGCCGCCGGCCGCCCCCGGGTCGGTGGTGAAGGTGAACATCAGGTCGAACTTGGTGACGCCGAACGGGATCTCGGCGGGGTGCAGCCGCGCGGAGCCGAGCCGGGGCGCGCCGATGGACCGCACCTCCAGGTCGAACATGGCCTGGAACAGCGGCGAGCGGTCCAGGCCGCGGTCGGGGCGCAGCTCCTCGACCACCCGGTCGAACGGCACGTCCTGGTGGTCGAGGGCGTCGAGGGTGTGGTCGCGGACCCGGGTGAGCAGCTCGGCGAAGGTCGGCCCGCCGGTGAGGTCGGCGCGCAGGACGAGGGTGTTGATGAACAGGCCGATCAGGTGCTCGACCTCGGGGCGGCCGCGTCCGGCGACCGGGACGCCGATGCCGAAGTCGCGCTGCCCGCTCCACTGGCCGAGTGCGACCTGGAACGCCGCGAGCAGGGTCATGTAGAGGCTCGCGCCGTGTGCCCGGCTCACCTGCTCCAGCCGGGCGACCAGGTCGGTGTCCAGGGTGAACTCGCGGGTGGCGCCGGCCCAGGACGGCTCGGCGGGCCGCGGCCGGTCGGTCGGCAGCTCAAGCGCCGGCAGCGCGGCCAGCCGCTCCCGCCAGTAGCCCAACCCGCGCTCCAGCCGGGCGCCGGTCAGTTCCTGGCGCTGCCAGTTCGCGAAGTCGGCGTACTGGACGGGGAGTTCCGGCAGCGTCCGGCCGTCGTAGAGCGCGCCCAGCTCGCGGACCAGCACGCCCAGCGACCAGCCGTCCGAGACGATGTGGTGCAGCGCCAGGACGAGCAGGTGGTCCTCGCTGTCGAGCTGCCAGGCGGTGACCCGGACCAGCGGGCCGGCGGCCAGGTCGAACGGGCGGTGCAGCTCGGTTTCGGCCCGCCGGACCGCCTCGCCGTACGGGTCGCCGAGTCCGCGCAGGTCGTGCCAGGCGACGGCGAGGTCCGCCGTGGCCGCCACCCGCTGCACGGGCTGCGTGTCGACCAGCGGGAAGGTGGTGCGCAGCGACTCGTGGCGGGCGGCGAGTTGCCCGAGCGCCCGGTCCAGGCGTGCGCGGTCGAGTTCGCCCTCGACCCGCCAGGCCAGCGCGGCCAGGTAGTCGGGCGCCTCGGGGGCGAGCCGGTGCAGGAACCACAGGCCCTCCTGCGCGAAGGACAGCGGGAAGTCGCCGCTGCGGACCATCCGGGCCATCGGCGCCGCCGGGCGCGCGGGCGCGGCCGGCAGGGCGGCGGCGAACTCGGCGATCGTCGGCCGCTCGAAGAAGTGCCGGACGTCCACCGGCCGTTCCAGCGCCTTGGTCAGGCGGGCCACGGCCAGGGTGGCGAGGAGGGAGTGGCCGCCGAGGTCGAAGAAGTTGTCGTGGATGCCGATCCGGTCGAGCTGGAGGACTTCCTGCCAGACCTGCGCGATG
>NZ_JBFBDO010000239.1:0-2728 GCF_040683335.1 Kitasatospora sp. NPDC093806 | reverse complement strand
GCGGAGCCGGGCCGGTCCGGCTCCGCCGCGCGGCGGCTTGGGGGCTGCCCGGTGGGAGCCCGTGGCGCGTCCGGTTCCGAGCGGACGCGCCACGGGCGATCAGGGGGGACCGGCCCGGACGGGGTGCGGTCCCGAGTGGGGGCTACTCGCCCAGGGCGGCGCGGGCGTCGATGAAGGCCGCGACGGCGCGCTCGACGTCCTCGGTGGAGTGGGCGGCCGAGAGCTGCACCCGGATCCGGGCCTGGCCGTGCGGCACGACCGGGTAGGAGAACCCGATCACGTACACGCCGCGCTCCAGCAGCAGCTCGGCGAGCCGGCCGGCCTTGGCCGCGTCGCCGATCATCACCGGGGCGATCGGGTGGTCGCCGGGCAGGATCTCGAAGCCGGCCTCGGTCATCTTCGACCGGAACAGCGCGGTGTTGGCGGCGAGCCGCTCGCGCAGCTCGTTCGACTCCTCGACCAGGTCCAGCACCTTGAGCGAGGCGGCGGCGATCACCGGCGCCAGCGAGTTCGAGAACAGGTACGGCCGCGACCGCTGGCGCAGCAGCGCGACGATCTCCCGACGGGCGGCGACGTAGCCGCCGGAGGCGCCGCCGAGCGCCTTGCCCAGGGTGCCGGTGATGATGTCGACCCGGTCCATGACGCCGTGCAGCTCGGGGGTACCGCGCCCGCCCGCGCCGACGAAGCCGACGGCGTGCGAGTCGTCGACCATGACCATCGCGTCGTAGCGGTCGGCGAGGTCGCAGATCTCGCGCAGCGGGGCGACGTAGCCGTCCATCGAGAAGACGCCGTCGGTGACGATCAGGCGGCGGCGGGCGTCCTGGCTCTCCTTGAGCTGCTTCTCCAGGTCGGCCAGGTCGCGGTTGGCGTAGCGGTGCCGGCGGGCCTTGCAGAGGCGGATGCCGTCGATGATGCTCGCGTGGTTGAGGGCGTCGGAGATGACCGCGTCGCGCTCGTCCAGCAGGGTCTCGAAGACGCCGCCGTTGGCGTCGAAGCAGGAGGAGTAGAGGATCGTGTCCTCCTGGCCGAGGAACGTGGAGAGGCGGTCCTCCAGCTCCTTGTGCACGTCCTGGGTGCCGCAGATGAAGCGGACCGAGGCCATGCCGTAGCCCCAGCGGTCGAGCGCGTCCTTGGCGGCGGCGAGCACGTCGGGGTGGTCGGCGAGGCCCAGGTAGTTGTTGGCGCAGAAGTTGAGCACCTCGCCGGGGGCACCGCCGGCGGTGACGGTGACGGCGGCGCTCTGCGGGGTGCCGATCACCCGCTCCGGCTTGAACAGCCCGGCCTCGCGGATCTCGTCGAGGGTGGTGGCGACGTCGTCGCGCACGTTGTCGAACACAGCTGACTCCTAATCGGATCGGCGAGGGGGCTCAGGCGGTCCAGTCGAGGATGATCTTGCCGCAGCGGCCGCCGGCGGCTTCGTCGAAGGCGGCCTCGAAGTCGGCGGCGGCGTACCGGCCGGTGATCACGGGGCTGAGGTCGAGGCCGCCCTCCAGCAGGACGGACATCGCGTACCAGGTCTCGAACATCTCGCGGCCGTAGATGCCCTTGATGGTGAGCATCGAGGTGACCACGGAGGCCCAGTCGATCGGGAAGTCCTCGGCGGGCAGGCCGAGCATGGCGATCTTGCCCCCGTGCGTCATGTTGGCGATCATCGACTGCATCGCCTCGGGGCGGCCGGACATCTCCAGACCGACGTCGAAGCCCTCGCGCAGGCCGAGCTTCTGCTGGCCCTCCTCGATGGTGTGCTCCGCGACGTTGAGCGCCAGCGAGACGCCGACCTGGCGGGCCAGGTCCAGGCGGTACGGCGAGACGTCGGTGATCATCACGTTGCGGGCGCCGGCGTGCTTGGCGACGGCGGCGGCCATGATGCCGATCGGGCCGGCGCCGGTGACCAGCACATCCTCGCCGACCAGCGGGAAGGAGAGCGCGGTGTGCACGGCGTTGCCGAACGGGTCGAAGATCGCGGCGACGTCGAGGTCGACCGGGACGCGGTGCACCCAGACGTTGGAGGCGGGCAGCGCGACGTACTCGGCGAAGGCGCCGTCGCGGTTGACGCCGAGGCCGATCGTGTTGCGGCAGAGGTGGCGGCGGCCGGCCAGGCAGTTGCGGCACTTGCCGCAGACCAGGTGGCCCTCGCCGCTGACCAGGTCGCCGACCGCGATGTCCGCCACCCCGGCGCCGATCTCGGCGACCTCGCCGACGAACTCGTGCCCGAGGACCAGCGGGGTCTTGATGGCCTGCTGGGCCCAGCCGTCCCACTTGCGGATGTGCAGGTCGGTACCGCAGATGCCGGTGCGCAGCACCTTGATGAGCACCTCGCCGGGGCCGATCACCGGGGTGGGGACGTCCATCATCCAGAGACCGGGCTCGGCCTGGTGCTTGACGAGTGCCTTCACGGCGGTGGCTCCTGACGCACGGTGGGGGCGGCCTGGTGTGGGCAGGCCGACGGGGCCCGGCCGGTGACGGCCCCCGGGGAGGGCCGGAGGGTCCGTGCGGGGCCGGGGACCTGGTGGTCCTGGCGTCCGCATTCCGGGCAGGCAGAAATCTGCCTGGTGAGAGGGGGTGCGGTCCATCGAGGAATTCTTAAGGGCCGCCACAGCTGGGCTAAACGATCGTGCCCGAGCTGGGGTCGGGGGCGGTCGCGGCGTGCCGGGCGGCACTCGGACGGCGGAGCGGCACCCCGTGGGCCACGGCGGCGGCACTGCACAGCGCGGCGCTCCTGGAACAG
>NZ_JBFBDO010000238.1:0-2862 GCF_040683335.1 Kitasatospora sp. NPDC093806 | reverse complement strand
GCGAGGCCGGCCAGCGGCGCCACCGGGCCGGTGGTGATCACCGGCGGGACCGGCCCGTACAGCCGGCCGCGCCCGCGCCCTTCCCCGGGCACGCCGCCGCGCCGTACCCCGGCCAGCCGTACCCCGGCGCGCCCGCGCCCGGGTACACCGGCCCCGGCCCTGAAGCGGGCCCCGGCCCCGGCCCCGTGACCCTGGACGAACCCGCCGACGGGGAGGTGCTCCGTGCGCGGTAGCCCACTGCACCAGCAGCCCGCGACCGACCCGGCCGCGCTGCCCTGGACCACGCCCCTGCCCGGCCCGGTCGCCCCGGGCCCGGTCGCACCCGGCCCGGTGACGCCCGGCCGGGTGGTCCCCGGCCCCGTCGCCCCGGCCGGGCAGCAGGCCCCGGCCAGTCCCGCCGGGCCGCAGCCGCCGAACGGCGCCGCCGCGACCCCCACCGCCGTCCCCTCCCAGCTGCCCTCGCTCGACCGGCGCGGCGCCGGCACCCGCCCGGCCGTCGACCCGCAGGTCGCGCGCGAGCTCAAGCGCCAGGTCGCCGCCGAACTGCACCAGCAGATCACCCGGCTGACCTCCGGCTCCGGCACCGAACCGGACCGCGCCACCCGCCGCCAGCGCGGCCGGGCGCTGATCGAGGAGGCCGTCGCCCGCTGGTCCGACGCCTACGCGCAGACCCACGGCATCCCGCCCACCCGCGACCAGGACCGGGCGCTCGCCGAGGCCGTCTTCGACCTGCTCTTCCGGGCCGGCCGGCTCCAGCCCTACCTCGACGACCCGGAGATCGAGAACATCCTGATCAACGGCTGCGACGACGTCTGGGTCTCCCGGGTCCACCAACCCCTGCGCCAGGTCCCGCCGGTGGCCGACAGCGACGGCGAACTCGTCGAACTGCTCCAGGACCTGGCCCGCCAGCACGGCGGCGGCGAGCGCAGCCTCTCCACCGCCAGCCCGACCCTCGCCCTGCGCCTGGAGGGCGGCATGCGCCTCCAGGCGCTCACCGAGGTCACCCCGCGCCCGTACGTGGCGATCCGCCGGCACCGGGTCGCCTCGGCGACGCTGCCCGAGATGGTCCGGCTCGGCACCCTGGACACCACCCTCGCCGCCTTCCTGGCCAGCGCCATCCGGGCCCGGAAGAACGTGATGATCACCGGCACCCAGGGCGTCGGCAAGACCAGCCTGCTGCGCGCGATGGCCGCCGAGATCCCGCCGGACGAGCGGATCGGCACCCTGGAGTCGGAGTTCGAGCTCTGGTTGCACACCCTGGGCCACCTGCGCCAGGTCGTCCCGATGGAGGCCCGCGAGGGCAACGGCGAACGGGTGGAGGGCCGTTCGGCGGGCGAGCTGTCGATCGGCGACCTCATCCCGGCCGCGCTGCGGATGACGCTGTCCCGGATCATCGTCGGCGAGGTCCGCTCCGGCGAGGTCGTCCCGATGCTGCGCGTCATGACCAACGGCGAGGGCGGCTCGATGTGCACCCTGCACGCGCGCGGCCCGCACATGGTCGTCGACCGGATCGCCGAACTCTGCCTGGAGTACGGCTCGCACATGACCGACGCGCTCGCCTACCGGCTCACCGCCAACGCGGTCGACCTCATCGTGCACGTCGCGATGGTCGACGAGACGCACGTCGGCGGCCGCCGGCACCGCTTCGTCTCGCACGTCCTGGAGGTCACCGGCCTCGGCGAGAGCGGCCGGCCCGCGCTGAACACCGTGTTCGGCCCGCGCCCCGAACTCGGCGAGCCGCGCGCCGTCCCGCACACCCCGCCGCAGTGCCTGGACGACCTGCGCCGGGCCGGCTTCGACGCCGCGCTGCTCGGCTCCCGGTACGGCAGTTGGGCCGCGCCGCTCCAGCTCCGGATCGGCGGTGGCGACCGGTGATGCCGCTCTTCGTGCTCTGCGGCCTGGCCGTCGTGGCCGGCCTGGTCACCCTGGTGGTCTGGGCCCGCGGCGGCGACCCGGTGGACCCGGAGGCCGGCGAGCCCGAGCCGGTGAACCCGCTGGCCGGCCGGCTGCACGTGCTCTGGTACGGCGCGCCCGGCACCGCCTCCGACCGGATGGTCCGGCTGCGCCGGATCCAGGTGCCGCTGGCGCTCGCCGCCGCGCCACTGGGCTGGCTGTTCACCGGCATCCCGCTGACCGCGCTGCTGGTGCCGCTCGCGGTGTTCGGCCTGCCCTGGCTGTTCGACACCACCCGCTCCGACACCGACCGGATCGAACGCCTGGAGGCGCTCTCCGAGTGGACCCAGCGGATCGCCGACGTGCTGCTGCTCGGCGTCGGCCTCAACCAGGCGATCGTCACCAGCCGCCGGACCGCGCCCGCCGCGATCGAGGCCGAGGTCGGCGAACTGGCCGCCCGGCTGCAGGCCCGCTGGCGTCCCGAGGAGGCGCTGCGCCTGTTCGCCGACGCGATGGCCGACGCCACCGCCGACAAGGTGCTCGCCGCCCTGCTGCTGCGGGCCGGGGACAGCGGGCCGGGCCTGGCCCGGGCGCTCTCCGACATGGCCGACTCGGTGCGCGAGGAGGTCCGGCAGCGGCGCGTCATCGAGGCCGACCGGGCCAAGCACCGCACCACCATCCGCTGGCTGGTCGGCATCATCCTGCTGGTCGTGGTGGTGGGCTCGTTCAACACCGAGTACACCCGCCCGTACAGCTCGGTGCTCGGCCAGATCGTGCTGGGCGTGGTCGCGGCGCTGTTCGTCGGGGTGATCGCCTGGATGCGCGCGCTGGCCGCCTACCCGCCGGTGCCGCGGCTGCTGGAGCTGGACCGGCGTAGCCGGACCGGCCGTTCGATGCGGCGCGGACCCGGCGGCGGCCAGCGCGCGCATCCAGGCGATCACCCCGACGAACAGCGCCGCGACCACGCCC
>NZ_JBFBDO010000237.1:0-3102 GCF_040683335.1 Kitasatospora sp. NPDC093806 | reverse complement strand
CGACCGGGCGCTGGCGCGCGGCGGCCGGGCCGCCGCGGCCTCCTTCCTGGAACGCGCCGCCGCGCTCAGCCCCGAGTCGGGGGAACGGGCGCGGCGCGCGCTGGCGGCCGCGGCGGCCAACGTCGCCGCGGGTGTGCCGGCCCGGGTCCCCGACCTGCTCGCCGCCGCCGAACTGGGGCCGCTGGACCGGTTGCAGCAGGCCCATGCCGGCCGGCTGCGGGCCAAGGCGTCGTCCATGACCGACTCGGGGAAGGGCGCGGTGCGGCCGCTGCTCGACGCGGCGAGCCGGTTCAGGGACCTCGACCCGGCCGTCGCACGGGAGACCTGCCTCGCGGCGTTCGACGCGGCCATCTGGGCCTGGCCGCACGACGAAGGCGGAATCCGGCAGGCGGCCGAGCTCGCTGGTGGCCTGGCACCCGGCGACGAGCCGGCCGGAGTGTTCCTCCGGGCCTTGGTCGCCTGGACCGTGGACGGGCAGGTCGCCGCCTTCCCGCTGCTGGCACGGGCGCTGCGCTCGCTCGCCGACGAGGAGGAGCCGTCCGTCCTGTGGGCGGCCGCGAACGCCGCCGCGGAGCTGGGCGATCTCCAGGCCTGGCTGGACGTCACCGATCGGGCGGTCCGCTTCGCCCGGACGACGGGCACGCTGTCGGTCCTCTCGACGGCGTTGCCCTACCGGGCGGCCGCGCTGGGCCACACGGGGCGACTGGCCGAAGCCGAGGACCTGCTGGCCGAGGCCGCCGCCATCGGGACGGCCACCGGTGTGGTGACGCGCACGGCCACGGCGGCCCTGATCGCCGCGTACCGGGGACGGGAGCGACCGGCCCTGGAACTGCTCACGGCGATGGAACGGGACGGCGAGCAGCGTGGCCTGGGCCGGCTCGTCCGGGTGGCCGCGTGCGAGCGGGCCGTGCTCCACAACGGCCTGGGCAACTACGCGCTCGCCATGGAAGCGGCGCTGCGCGGCGGAGTGCACAAGGACCTCGTGGTGCACTTCTGGACGTGCAGCGAGCTGGTCGAGGCCGCGACCAGGGCCGGCGAGCCGGCCGTGGCGGCCGGCGCGCGTGAGCGGCTCGTCGACTGGGCCCGGGCCGGGACGCCCTGGGCCCTGGGCGCGCACGCGGTCGCCGAGGCCCTGACCGGAGCACCCGAGCAGGCCGAGGACCGCTACCACGAGGCCGTCGACCACTTCGGCAGCGGCGGGCTCGGCGTGTTCGAGACCCGGGCCCGGCTGCTGTACGGGGAGTGGCTGCGCCGCCGGAACCGGCGCGCGCAGGCCCGGACCGAGCTGCGGGCGGCGTACGAGGCGGCCGCGCGGATGGGCATGGAGGGGTTCGCCGAACGGGCCCGCCGTGAGCTGCTCGCCACCGGTGAGACGGTCCGCGAACGGGCCGTCGGCGCGCCGGTGCTGACCCCGCAGGAGGCGCAGATCGCCCGGCTCGCCGCCACCGGCCATCCGAACGCGGAGATCGGCGCGCAGTTGTTCCTCAGTCCCCGTACGGTCGAGTGGCACCTGCGGAAGGTCTTCGCCAAGCTGGGGATCTCCTCCCGGCGCGAGATCGACGGCGTCCTCGCCGTTCGCTGAGGGCAGGCGGGACGGGGGATGGGGGACGGGCGACCTCCTCACAGCCGGTCGGCGTCCAGCACGGCCCGGGCGAACGCCGTCGGCGCCTCCTGCGGCGCGGCGTGGCCGACGCCGTCGAGGACGCGGTGCTCGTAGGGGCCGGTGAAGAACCTGCGGTACCCGCTGCCGTCGGTGCCGGCCAGGAACGGGTCGAGCGCGGGGTCCAGGGCGATGGTCGGGACGGTGACGGCCGGGCGGGCCGCGAGCAGCCGCTCGTAGCGGTCGTAGCGGCGCTCGCCGTCGGCCAGGCCCAGGCGCCAGCGGTAGTTGTGGACCACGACGGCGGCGTAGTCGGGGTTCTCGAACGCCGCGGCCGTGCGCTCGAAGGTGGCCTCGTCGAACGCCCAGGTGGGGGAGGTCTCGCTCCAGACCAGCCGGCACAGGTCGTGCCGGTTCTCCCGGGTCTCCATGGCGAGGCGGCCGCGCTCGGTGGCGAAGTAGTACTGGTACCACCAGGTGTGCTCGGCCTTCGGCGGCAGCGGCCTGCGCTGCGCGGCGAGGTCGACGACCAGGTAGCCGCTCACCGCCACCAGGGCCTTGACCCGCTCCGGCCAGAGCGCCGCCACGATGCCGGCGGTCCGCGAGCCCCAGTCGAAGCCGGCCAGCACCGCGCGGTCGATCCCCAGCGCGTCCAGCAGCG
Organism: Kitasatospora sp. NPDC093806; assembly: GCF_040683335.1. Classification (NCBI taxonomy): domain Bacteria; kingdom Bacillati; phylum Actinomycetota; class Actinomycetes; order Kitasatosporales; family Streptomycetaceae; genus Kitasatospora; species Kitasatospora sp. NPDC093806. The sequence continues at coordinate 841 of NZ_JBFBDO010000237.1, read as the reverse complement.
CGATGAGGTCGAGGGCGAGCGCGGACTGCTGCCCGTTGCGGACGGTCGCCGCCGAGCGGAAGACCGTGCTGCCGTGGCCCCGCAGGTACGGCACGATCACCCGGTAGCCGGCGTCCGCCAGCAGCGGTGCCACGTCGACGAAGGCGTGGATGTCGTAGGGCCAGCCGTGCAGGCAGACGACCACCGGCCCGTCCTCCGGCCCGGCCTCGGCGTAGCCGATGTCGAGGACGCCGGCCCGGACGCGCTTGAGGTCGGTGAAGGCGGTGCGCGTGCCCGGGGTGACGGTCGGGACGACGGTCGGGACGGCGGGGGACGGGTGGTCGGGCGCGGCCTGGGCGGCCGGCGTCGCACCGGCCGTGACCGCCGTGGCGCCGAGGCCGAGACCGACCGCCTTGGTGAAGGTACGCCTGTTGATCATGTCCGGTCCTTCCGGGAGGGTTCGCCGACCCCTCCACTCTGCGGGGGCGATCGGTCCGGCACATCAGTCATATGACGGTGGGTCACTCGTGCTACGCCCGGCTCAGCGCGTCGCGCAGGGCGGCCCGGGTGGTGATGCCGAGCTTGGGGAAGACGCGGTACAGGTGCGAGCCGACGGTGCGCGGCGACAGCTGCATCCGGGCGCCGATCTCCTTGTTCGTCAGACCGCCGGCGGCCAGGTCGGCGATCCGGCGCTCCTGCCAGGTCAGCGCGGCCAGGTCCAGCGCCGAGGCGCGCGGCGGGGTCGCGGTGGCGCGCAGTTCGACCCGGGCCCGCTCGGCCCAGTCGGCCGCGCCCAGCCGCTCGAACGCCTCCGCCGCCGCGGCCAGGTACGGCCGGGCCGACCTGGCAGGAGCGCCGGATC
>NZ_JBFBDO010000236.1:0-3352 GCF_040683335.1 Kitasatospora sp. NPDC093806 | reverse complement strand
GGACGCCGCGGGCGGCTGCGGCCGGTGCTGCTGCCGCCGGTGCCGCTGCCGCCGGTGTGGCCGGTGCCGCACCCGCCGCGCGGGCGGCCCGCGCGGGCCGCTCGGCGACCGGCGGCAGGGTGCCCTTGAGCGGCCCCCACTCGTTCGGGTCCGGCACACCGGCCGGCTGCATCTTGCGCCGCGCCGGCCCGTCGCCGTGGTCGGACTCGCCCGGCTCCTTGGCGCCCGGCCAGGCCTTGGCGACCCGGGCCGCGAGCACGAACTCCTTGCGCAGCGGGTGCCCCTCGAAGCCGTCCGGCAGCAGCAGGGTGGCCAGGTAGGGGTGCCCGGGGAAGTCGATGCCGAACATCTCGTGCGTCTCGCGCTCGTGCCAGGCGGCCCCGGCGTACACCGGGACGGCGGTCGGCAGCGCGGCCCTGTCGCGCGGCACCCGGGTGCGCAGCGCCAGGTGGCGGACGCCGGGGGCCTCGACGGCGGCGAGGTGGGCGACCACCGAGAAGCCGTCGGCCAGCTCGTCGACGGCGCTGAGCCAGTCGAAGAAGCGCAGGCCCAGGGTGTCCCGGGCGGTGGTGAGCGCCTCGATCCAGTGCTCGGCGGGCACGTCGACGGTGATCAGCCCGTACGCCTCGGCGCCGGTCGCCCACTCCCCGACCGACGCCGCGTACTGCTCGGCCGTGGTCACGAGGCCCCTCCCTCGGCGGAACCGGACGCGTCGGCGGAACCGGTGGCATCGGACGTGCCGACCGAGCCGGGCCCGGGCACCAGCGGACGGCGCAGCGCCGCCGCGGGCGCGGTGTAGCGGCCCGGCAGCGACTCCGCCGCGATCTTCTCCTGGAGCTTGAGGATGCCCTGGAGCAGCGCCTCCGGCCGGGGCGGACAACCGGGCACGTAGACGTCGACCGGGATGATCTGGTCGACGCCCTTGGTGACCGAGTAGGAGTCCCAGTAGGGGCCGCCGGAGTTGGAGCAGGCGCCGAAGGAGATGACGTACTTCGGCTCGGGCATCTGCTCGTAGAGGCGCTTGACGGCGGGCGCCATCTTGTCGGTCACGGTCCCCGAGACGATCATCAGATCGGCCTGCCGGGGGCCGGGCGCGAACGGGATGACACCCATCCGGATGAAGTCGTGCTTGGCCATGGACGCGGCGATGAACTCGATCGCGCAGCAGGCCAGGCCGAAGTTGAAGCACCAGAGGCTGTAGCGCCGCCCCCAGTTGAGGACGACCTTGACCGGGTCCGGCGCGAGCCGGGCCAGCGGGCCGATGCCGCGCCGCTCGACGGCGGCGCCGGGGCGCGACGGGTCGGGCACGCCCAGCGGAACCGGACCGCCGGCGGCGTCGTGCCCGTGCGAGTGGGTGTGCGTCACGTCCATTCGAGAACGCCCTTCTTCCAGGCGTAGAGCAGGCCGACCGCGAGGAAGCCGATGAAGACGAACATCTCGATCAGCGTCCCGGCGCCGTACCCGGCGGAGGCGAACACGGTCGCCCACGGGAACAGGTAGATCGCGTCGACCGCGAAGATCACGTACAGGAAGGCGTAGACGTAGTAGCGGACCTGGGTGTGCGCCCAGTCCTCCCCCACCGGGTCCACGCCGCACTCGTAGGCGAGGAGTTTCTCGGGCGAGTACACCACCGGCCGCAACAGCCGGTTGGCGGTGAACGCGACCGCGACGAAGAGCACGCCGATGACGGCGAGCAGTCCCATCGCGGCGTACGCGTCGAAGTAGCCGCTGCCGGCCGCCGGGTCGGCCGCGGCGACAGCCGCCTGCTGCCCCTCCATGCCCTCGCCTCCACATCGGCCGTGGAACCTGCCCCAGGGGCGGTTCTACGACGTCCCTTTACACGTTCATAACCTTCGCCAGTGCGTGAGTCTAAGTGCACACCACCGCTCCGCCGCACCCCGCCCGATCCGCAAGACACCCGGTGGACAACCGGTGGACAACCGTCGGACAAACCGACGGGCCCGGTCAGGGTGGGGATAACCCCCGCCCGGGGAGACGGATCACCCCCATGGCCCCGGGCACCCCGGACCGGCCAAGCTTGGGATCATCAGCTCGACCGAGAGGGACGGTAGACCGAGATGAAGCCATTGCACCGCCGGGACGGGGGCGTCGGCCAGGAGCCGGCGGCACCCGCCGAGCGCACTCCGCTGTACGGCGCGCGGATGTGGCGGCAGGCCGGGCGGCTGCTGCTGAACCTGCCGATCGGCATCGCGGGTTTCGTCTTCACCATCGTGACGCTCGCGGTCGGCCTGGCGCTCTCGGTCACCGTGATCGGCCTGCCGCTGCTCGCCGCCGGGCTGGCCGGCTGCCGGGCGATGGGCGGCTTCGCCCGCGGCCGGGCCCGCGCCCTGTACGGCTCCGCGGTGCACGAGCCGGAGCCCGTGCACCGCCCCCGCCCGGGCGTCACCGGCTTCGCGATCGCCCACCTGACCGACGCGCTGTCCTGGCGTTCGGCGCTCTACAACGTGCTGATGCTGCCGTGGGGCGTGCTCAGCTTCGCGCTGACGCTGATCTTCATCGTGGTCGGCTGGCCGGCGCTGCCGTGGGCGGTCCGCGCCCAGTCGGCGGTGGACCGGATGCTGGTGGAGGTCCTGCTCTACCCGGGGGCGCTGTCCGAGCGGGTCCGCGAGCTGGAGGACGACCGGGGCACCGTGGTCGACACCGCCGCCGCCGACCTGCGCCGGATCGAGCGCGACCTGCACGACGGGGCCCAGGCCCGGCTGGTGGCGCTGGCCATGGACCTCGGCCTGGCCAAGGAGCGGCTGCGGGAGACCGAGACGCCCGAGGACGTGGCCGCCGCCGCGAAGATGGTCGACAGCGCGCACGGCGAGGTGAAGCTGGCCCTCCAGGAGCTGCGCGACCTGGCCCGGGGCATCCACCCGGCGGTGCTCACCGACCGCGGCCTGGACGCGGCGCTCTCCTCGGTGGCGGCCCGCTGCACGGTGCCCGAGGGGGTCAAGGTGCACGTCGACCTGAAGGCGAAGGACGGCGGCACCGAACGGCCGGACTCGGCGGTCGAGGGCATCGCCTACTTCACCGTCAGCGAGCTGCTGACCAACATCTCCAAGCACTCCGGCGCCCGCTCGGCCACGGTGGACGTCTGGCGGGCCGAGGACCAGCTGATGCTGCTGGTCCAGGACAACGGCAAGGGCGGCGCGGCCCCCTACCCGGGCAGCGGACTGGCCGGGCTGGCCGAGCGGATCCGCGCGGTGGACGGGGTCTTCCTGGTGGAGAGCCCGCACGCCGGCCCGACCACGGTCACCGTCGAGCTCCCCTGGCACACCCGCACCACCCGCCGCTGAGCCCCCCGCGCACGCCTCGGGCCCCGTCGCGCTTGCGAGCGCGACGGGGC
>NZ_JBFBDO010000235.1:0-3453 GCF_040683335.1 Kitasatospora sp. NPDC093806 | reverse complement strand
CTGTGGGGCACCACCGGCACCGCCGCCTCGCTCGCGCCCGCCGGAGCCCCGCCGGCGGCGATCGGCTCGGCCGGTCTCGCGCTCGGCGGCCTGCTGCTCCTGCTGTCCGACCGCACCGCCCGTTCGCTGCCCCGGACCTGCGCGCGCCATGAGCGCGGGCTGCTGCTCCTGGGCGCCATCGCGGTGGCCGGCTACCCGCTCACCTTCTACCCGGCCGTGGCCCGTACGGGGGTGGCCGAGGCCACCGTCATCGCGCTGGGCAGCGCGCCGGTCTTCACCGGGCTGCTGGCCTGGCTCACCGGACGGTCCCGGCCGGGCGCCCGCTGGGCCCTCGCCACGGCGACCGCGGTGCTCGGCTGCGCCGGGCTGGTCCTCGGCCCCCGGTTGAGCGGCGGCTCCGCCACCGTGGACCTCCTCGGCCTGCTGCTGGCGGCCCTCGCCGGGCTCTCCTACGCGGCGTACTCGCTGATCGGCGGCCGGCTCATCGCGCACGGGCACCCCTCGGCCGGGGTGATGGGGACGATGTTCGGCGGCGGCGCGCTGCTGGTCGCGCCGGTCCTGCTGCTCGGCGACGAGCGCTGGCTGGTGACCCCGCGCGGGGCGGCCGTCGTGCTCTACCTCGGCGCGGTCACCACCTTCCTGGCGTACCGGCTCTTCGGCACCGGCCTGCGGCACACCACCGCGCAGGCGGCCACCACGCTGACCCTGGCCGAACCCGCCGTCGCGGCCGTCCTGGGCGTCGCCGCCCTCGGGGAGCGCCTCCCGGCCGCCTCCTGGTGCGGACTCGCGGTCCTGACCGCGGCCCTGGCCGCCCTCACCCTCCCCGCGCCGCGCCGCCGCCGGACCGGCTGATCCGGCCCCGCTGGCACCGGCGGCTGACCGACGGTCAGTCGCCGGTGCGGCGGTCGAGGCCGTCGAGGATGAGCCGCAGACCGTACTCGAAGCGGTCGTCCGGGGTGCGCTCGGCCCAGTGCCGGATGGCCGCGCCGATGGCCGGGAAGTCGCCGGTCACGGCCGCGTCCGGGGTCGGCGTCAGGTCGGTGGTGGCGAGCTGGTGTTCCCGGCTCTGCTCCTCGATGACGTGGCCGAGCACGTAGTCCTGGACGGTGAAGAAGGCCAGCGCGGTCTCCGACTCCGGCACTCCGGCGGCGGCGAGGGCCCGGACGGCGGCCTCGCCGAACCCGAGGGTGTTGGGCAGCCGCACGTAGGTGCCGGACAGCACGCGGGCGCCGTCCCGGCGGGTGAGCAGGGCGCGCCGCAGCCGGCGGGCGAGTTCGGCGGTCCGCTCGCGCGGCGACAGCGCGGTGTCGACGTCGGCGACGCCGCTCATGATCTCCTCCGCGATGGCCTCCAGCAGGGCCTGCTTGTCGCGGTAGTGCCAGTACAGGGCGCTGGGGCCGACGCCCAGGGACGTGGCGAGGCGGCGCATGGTGAGGCCGTCCAGGCCCTCCTGGTCGAGCAGGCCGAGGGCTCCGGCGAGCACGTCCTCGCGGTGCAGGCGCACGCGGATCTCCTTGCTGGGCGGGCGGGTTGCGCCGACTCCGGCCCTGGTCACCCGCGTTGACACGGCACTGAGCCTACCCTAACCTGAACACCGTTCTACTAGAACACTGTTCAGGTTGGGAGTTCAGCTTGTCCATGCCCTCTGCTCCACCCGCCCCCGCCCCCGCCACCCCGCCGCGCCTGCTGCGGCCCGGCCGGCCCGTCACGGCGGCGGTGGCGATCGCCTGCACCGCCTCGTTCATGGTCGTGACGGACGGCGCGATCGTGAACGTGGCCCTGCCCGCCATGGGCGCCGACCTCGGCCTCGGCCCCGCCGCCGCCCGCTGGGTGGTCGACGCCTACCTGCTGGTGCTCGGCGGCTTCACCCTCCTCGCGGCCCGCGCCGGCGACCTCTTCGGCCGCCGGGTCACCCTCCAGGCGGGCCTGCTGCTGTTCACCGCCGCCAGCGCGCTCGGCGGCCTCGCCGGCAGCGGGCAAGCCCTGATCGCCGCCCGCGCCGCCCAGGGGCTGGGGGCCTCCGCACTGGCGACCTCGACCCTCGGCGTCGTCCTCGCCGCCACCGCCGACCGGCCCGAACTGCGCCGGCGCGCCATGTCGGCCTGGGCCGCGTCCAGTTCCTCGGCCGCCGCGCTCGGCGTCCTGATCGGCGGCATCCTCACCGAACACGCCGGCTGGCGCTGGGTCATGTACGTCAACGTGCCGGTCGGCATCGCCCTGCTGATCGCCGTCCGGCTCTGCCTGCAACCGGCCGACGTCCGCGGCTCCCTCGCCGGCCTCGACCTGCCCGGAGCCCTCGTCTCGACCACCGGCGTCGGCCTGTTGCTGTTCGGCCTCACCCACGGCGGCGAACGCGGCTGGACATCCCCCACCACCCTGGTCACCCTCGCCGCGGCCGTCCTGCTGCTCACCGCCTTCGTCCGCGTCGAGGCGCGCAGCGCGCACCCGCTGGTCCGGCTGCCGGTCTTCCGGCTGCCCGGCGTGCCGACTGGCAACCTCGTCGTGCTGCTGCTCGGTTCGAGCCTCACGGCCTCGCTGTTCCTGGTCTCCCAACTGATGCAGCAGGTCCTCGGCTACTCCGCCGAGCGGACCGGACTGGCCATGCTGCCGATGGGCCTCTGCCTGGCCGCGGCCGCGCTGGTCTCCCGGCGCCTGCTGGACGCCGGGGCGCGCCGACTGCCGCTCTACGGGGGCACCGCCGCGGCGGCCGGACTGCTGTGGCTCGCCGCCCTGCCGGCCGACGCCCGCTACCCGGTCGACCTGCTCGGGCCGCTGCTGCTGATCGGTTCCGGCCTCGGCCTGATGCTGATGTCCGCCACCACGGCGGCCACCGCCGCCGTCCCACCCGCCGAGGCCGGGCTCGCCTCCGGCCTGCTCAACACCTCCCGCCAGCTGGGCGGCGCCCTCGGCCTCGCCCTGCTCGGCGCCATCGCCCAGTCCGTGACGGCCGCCGAGGACGGCCCCGGAGCCGCCGCGCTCCTGCACGGCTCCCACGCGGCACTGCTCGCCGCCGCGGCGCTCAGCCTGCTCGGCGCGCTGGCCTCCCTCCTGCTGCCCGGCGCCCGCAGCCGCGCCTGACCCCGCCGCTCGTGAAAGCCCACCTCCTCCAAGCGCACCTCTTCCAAGCCCACCTCCTCCAAGCCCACCCCTGCCAAGCCCACCCCTTCACCCACCCGGAGACCACCCCGTGCACAGCGGCAAGCACCACCCCGTCCTGATCGTCGGCGGCGGCATCGTCGGCCTGACCGCCTCCCTCGCCCTCTCCCACCACGGCGTGCCCTCGCTCCTGGTCGAGGCCCACCCCGGCACCCACGACCACCCGCGCGCCCGCAGCCTCAACGCCCGCGCGATGGAGATCTACCGCGAACTCGGCGTGGCGGACGCCGTCCGCGCGGCCGGCGCCCCGCTGGCCCGCGCCGAGGGGCTGCACCGCGGCCCCGACCTCGCCACCGC
>NZ_JBFBDO010000234.1:0-3613 GCF_040683335.1 Kitasatospora sp. NPDC093806 | reverse complement strand
GCGCCGCCGCCGCGCCGACCACGGCGGCCGGTCGTGACCGCCCCGGTGATCGAGAAGCCGGCGGTCCCGGCCCCGGCCGCCCCGCAGGCGCCCGAGTCCCCCGCGCCGGAGTCCGGGACGGCGAAGGCGGACGGCTCCGGCCGGCCGCCGGGGCGGGTCCGGTTCCTCCAGGCGGCGTGGGCGGTGAGCCTGCTGGCGGCGATCACGGTCGGCTTCGTCGGCTACCTCTTCACGCTGTCGCACCTCCAGGAGAAGCACTTCCAGTCGACCTCCTACAAGACCTTCCGCGACCAGCTCGCCCAGGCGACCGCCCCGACCGGCAAGGTCGCGGACGGCTCCCCGGTCGCGCTGCTGGACATCCCGGCGATCGGGCTGCACCAGGCGGTCGTGGTGGAGGGCACCACCGGCCGGGACCTCATGCGCGGTCCCGGCCACCGCCGGGACACCGCGCTGCCCGGGCAGACCGGGGTGGCGGTGCTGTTCGGGCGCGGCGCGACCTTCGGGGCGCCGTTCGGCGAGCTCACCAAGCTGCGGGTCGGCGACAAGATCGAGGCCACCACCGGGCAGGGCAAGTTCACCTACACCGTCAACGTGTACGGCGACGAGGACCACCCGATCGCGGACCCGGCCCGCAACCGGCTGGTGCTGGTCACCGGGGACTCCGACTGGATCCCGCGCTCGACCGTGCTGATCGGCGCCCGGCTGGACGGCGACCCGGTGGCCAACCCGGGCGGCCGGCCCGCCACCGTGCCGTACGACAAGGCGCTGGCCGCCGACAAGGGCGCGCTGGCCACGCTGCAGCTGTGGATGCTCGGCCTGCTCGGCGCGGTGCTGGCCGCGCTCGTGCTGGCCCGGTACTGGCGCCGCTCGGCCGCCTACCTCAGCCTCGCGCCGGTGGTCGGCGCGCTGCTCTGGGCGGTCTACGAGAACGCCGCCGCCCTGCTGCCCAACCTCTACTGACGCGCGCCCGGAGGACCGTACCGATGACGGATGCACCGATGACCGACCTGCCGCCCAACCCCGTCCCGCCGGGGGCCGACGAGGCCACGATGACCCTGCCCGCCGCCCAGCCGGGCGCCGGGTACGCGGGCCACCCGGCCGCCGGGTACGCCGGCCACCCCGACCAGGGTGGGCAGCTGCTGTACCCGCAGGACGCGCACTACGCCGAGTACGACGACCACGGCCGGGGCGACGTGCTGGCCGGCCTGGAGACCCGCGACGTCTCCGCCTGGTTCGGCGCCCGCAAGGTGCTGGAGCGGGTCTCGCTGGCCATGCCGGCCGGCGAGGTGACCGCGCTGATCGGCCCGTCCGGCTGCGGCAAGTCCACCTACCTGCGGATCCTCAACCGGATGCACGAGATGGTCCGCGGCGCCGCGCTCTCCGGCGAGGTGCTGCTGGACGGCGACGACGTCTACCGGCCCGGGCGGCGGCCGGCCGAGGTGCGCCGCCGGATCGGCATGGTGTTCCAGCGGCCGAACCCGTTCCCGGCGATGTCCATCCAGGACAACGTCTCCAGCGGGCTCAAGCTGGCCGGGATCAAGGTCTCCAGGGACGAGCGCGAGCACCTGGTGGAGACCAGCCTGCGCCGGGCCGGCCTCTGGGAGGAGGTCGCCACCCGGCTGCACACCCCCGGCGGCTCGCTCTCCGGCGGTCAGCAGCAGCGCCTGTGCATCGCGCGGTCGCTGGCGGTCTCGCCGGACATCCTGCTGATGGACGAGCCGTGCTCGGCGCTCGACCCGACCTCCACCCGACGGGTCGAGGAGACCATCGCGGAGCTGCGCGGACGGCTCACCATCGTGATCGTCACCCACAACATGCAGCAGGCCCAGCGCGTGTCGCAGTCCTGCGCGTTCTTCCTCGCCACCCACGACACGCCCGGCCGGATCGTCGAGGCCGGGCCGACCGAGCAGCTGTTCCAGCACCCGCGCGACCAGCGGACCTCCGACTACGTCAACGGCCGCTTCGGCTAGGGCGGTCCACGCCTTCCCCGCCCTTCCCGCCCTTCCCGCTCACTCGCCGCGGTGCCGGAGCAGCTGCTCCAGCACCGCGGCGACGCCGTCCTGCTCGTTGCTCACCGTGTGCAGCGGCACCGCCGCCAGCACCTGCGGGTGCGCGTTGGCGACGGCGTAGGCGGTGCCGGCCCAGGCCAGCATCTCCAGGTCGTTCGGCATGTCGCCGAAGGCCACCACCTCGCTCCGGTCGATCCCCTGCGCGGCGCACCAACGGGCCAGCGTGCTGGCCTTGGTGACGCCAGGCGCGCTGATCTCCAGCAGCGGGATCGGCGCCGAGCGGGTGATCTCGGCGAGCTCCCCGGCGGCCTCCCGGGCCTCGCCGAGCAGCTTGTCCGGGTCCAGGTCCGGGTGCTTGGCGAGCAGCTTGAACAGCCCGCGCACCGGCCCGCCCGAGCCGAGCAGCTCCTCCGCCGGGCCGACCGGGTGGTTCTCGTCCTGGCCCCACATCCGCACCGCGTAGCCGGGCTCCCGGGCGAACCCGGCCGGGTACTCGAACGCGAACGCCGTCCCCGGCAGCTTCGCCCGCAGCCGCTCGACCACCGCCAGCGCGTCCTCGGCGGCCAGCGGGAACGACTCCAGCAGCTCGCCGCGCCGCACGTCCACCACGGCGCCGCCGTTCGAGCAGATCGCCACCCCGTGGCCGCCGATGTGCGCGCTGACCTGCTGCATCCAGCGGGGCGGGCGGCCGGTCACGAACACCACCCGGACCCCGGCGGCCTCGGCGGCGGCCAGGGCGGCGGCGGTGCGCTCGGTGACGGTGCCGCCGGAGCAGAGCAGGGTGCCGTCCAGGTCGGTGGCGATCAGCCGGGGTGCGGTGCGGGGTGTGGTCACCGCTCCATCTTCGCCCACCGGCGCCGCGAGGTCACCGGCCCGGTGGCCGGTACCGTCCCGGCACCTTTCGGACCCCGCTGCACCACTTCCGGCCGATCCGCCCGCCCCCGGGGTGTCCCACCGCCCCCGACCGGGCAGGACTCCCCACGGCAACCCCGTCGGCAGGAAGAGCCATGCCCACTCGCCAGGTCCGAGACGAGCGCCCACCGACCACCCCCGAGGACGCCCCGCCCCCGGCGCCGGCGCCGTCCCGCGAACCCGTCCTGATCGGCGACATCCTCTTCGACACCCTCGCCGACCTCGCCAGCCGCACCACCCCCACCCACCCCCTCCACCTCCCCACCCAACGCCCCCACCCCTGACCCGGGGCCCTAGGTGTTCTGTCCCGTGAGGTTGGGGACGCGGCTGGCGGGTGGTTTGCCTGCGAGTGCGGTGTGTCCGCGGTGGTGATTGTAGGTGTGGAGCCAGGCGGGGTAGGCGTCGCGGCGTTCCTGTTCGCTGCGGTAGGGCCTGGCGTAGGCCCATTCGTCGAGCAGGGTGCGGTTGAAGCGTTCGACCTTGCCGTTGGTCTGCGGCCGGTAGGGGCGGGTGCGTTTGTGCGTGATGCCCTCGGTGGCGAGGGCATCGCGCCACGGGTGCGAGCGGTAGCAGGCGCCGTTGTCGGTCATGACGCGCTGGACGGTGATCCCGGCCCGGGCGAAGAACGCGTTCGCCCGGGCCCAGAACGCGGCGGCGGTCTCCTTGCGCTCGTCGGTCAGGATCTCGCTGTA
>NZ_JBFBDO010000233.1:0-3886 GCF_040683335.1 Kitasatospora sp. NPDC093806 | reverse complement strand
CCGACCCCGCCCGCCGTCCGCCCGGCTGGGCCGTCGCCGACCTCCCGGCCGGCCCCCGGCACGCCGCCGCGCTGGCCCCGCCGCCGACGAGGGCCTGGCCCGTCGGCTCAAGGCGCTGGCCTGCACCGCGCCGCTGCACGACCTGGACAGCCGCAAGGTCATGCTGGCCGGCGAGTACGGCGGCTACGCGATGGCCGAGGTCGGGCTCGCCGCGATCGACCTGGTCACCCTCAACATGGACTTCGACACCGGCGCCGACCGGGACACCGTGCTCGCCCGGATGCTGCCCCGGGTCGCCGCCCAGGCGCCCGGCCGCTCCACCGCCGAGCACCAGCGGGTCGGCCGCTGGGTGCTGGAGTCGCTGATCAACGTCGGCAGCGTGGACCGCGGCTTCCGCGCCGTCTACGGCACCTTCAACGCCGACGGCGACTACGTCCGCCGCGACTACGACTTCAAGCTGATCGAGGAGGTCCCGGGCCCCGACGGCGGCGTCTACCTGCGCACCACCGACGAGGCGGTCAACGTCCTGGTCGGCGCGCTGGACACCGACGTCACCTCGGCCCAGATCGCCGCCGAGGTCAAGCTGGAGGTGCTGATCCGGCGCGGCCGGCTGGCCGACGCCCAGCTCGCCGCCGAGCAGGCCCGCTACCGCACCGTGCAGTACGCCGAGACGCTGCGCCGCGCCCTCGACGCCACCCGTCGCAACGTCCGCGCCGTCGACTGGATGCAGGCCATCCCGGACCTCATCGACGAGGCGCTCGACCACATCGCCGACCGCTACCGGCACGAGAACGCGATTCTCACCAACATCCGCAAGGCCCGGGACGAGGCCGAGGAGCCCGAGCACAAGCGCCGCGCCGCCGAGCTGGTGGACATCGTCAAGGACTGCATCCGCCGGCACACCCAGCTTCAGACCCGCCTGCTGGAGGCCGGCCCGCTGTTCCGCGCCGAGCAGGACCGGCAGGCCTTCGCCACCCCCGGCGCCCGCAGCGGCATCGACCTCTACGGCCAGCTGCTCGCCCCCGTGCTGCGGCTCCCGATAGAGCAGGCCGTCCGGCCCACCGGCGCCTTCTTCGCCCGCGGCACCGGCCTGCGCACCCCCGTCTCGGTCCGCGTCACCGACCTGGTCGACCTGCTGCTCACCCCGCCGGTCGAACGCGAGCACCTCGGCGCCGAGCTGCCCGACCCGGACCTGGTCGCCACCCCCGACGACAGCCGGTTCTCCGAGGCGCAGCTGGAGGCGGCCCTCGACCTGCTCGACCTGCCCGCCGACGCGCCGCGCCGGCTCTCCGGCCTGCTCGCCGAGGCCCGCGCGCAGGACCCGGAGCTCCCGTACCTGGTCGCCCTGCTGGCCGTGCACGCGGCCAGCCCGCCGGTCGGCACCGCCTACCGGCAGGGCGAGGAGCGGCTGCTCTTCGCGGTCGACGACGGCACCCCGCTGCACGACCGCGAGTTCGGCGGCGCCGACCTCATCGTCGGCAGCGCCCTGCTCGACGCGGTCGGCATGGCCGCCGACCGCAAGGACGCCGGCTGACCCCGGCCCGTCCCGCCTCCACCACCAGCACACCACCCGCAGACCCCCGTAACGCCCCCGAGGAGCACCGCCCGTGACGACCCACCACGACACGTCCTGGGCGCCCGAGACCGAACCGGCCGCCCCCGCGCCGATCACCCCGGCCGACGTCGCCGACGCCGCCCGGCTGGTCTCCTTCGGCCTCCAGGCCAAGCTGCTCCCGGCCCGCGACGCCGAGTACGCCGAACTGGTCCGCCGCCACCGTGAGGACCCGCCGTTCGCCCGGCTCGCCGACGCCGTCGCCACCGGCATGGGCCTGGTCGTGCTGGAGGTCTCCCCGCGCGCCGGCATGGCCGTCGCCGCCGCCGAGGACTCCGTCTTCGCCGTCCGGATGGGCGACTACTCGCGCCGCGCCGCCTCCGAGTCCACCGACCGCTTCCTGCACGGCCTGGCCCACCTGGCCGTCGCCGCGATGGCCTTCCCCCGCCCCGAGGACCTCGCCGACGACGGCTACCTCGGCCGGATCACCGTCAACGGCGTCGACTCCTTCGTCCGCCAGGCCTGCCGCCGGCTGGAGGAGCAGGCCGCCGCCGACGGCGCCAACACCGACCCGCAGAGCGACGCCCCCGGCCTGGAGGCCGCCTGGCGGGTCTGGGCCCGGCGCACCGCCACCGGCGCCACCAAGGACGCCCGCCGGCTCTCCGGCTCCACCATCGGCATCGTCGCCAAGGCGGTGCTGTTCCTGGTCGACTCCGGCTTCCTGCAGAAGGTCTCGGACGACGCCGGCGGCACCTACCGCACCACCGCCCGCTACCAGCTCCAGGTCCGCGACCTGGCCGGCAGCGCCGCCATGGCCGAGCTGCTCGACCTCGGCATCGTCCCGGTCTCCGACGGCACCGCCTCGCTGCTGCCCCCGGACACCGGGGACGAGCTGGTCGCCGACGCGGGCCTGCCGTTCCACTCGCTCTGACGCCCCACCGGACCAGCTCCACCGGCCCGGCCCCACCGGCCCCCACCGGATCAGACCCTCCGAACCCACCCGCCTCCTGGAGAACCGCCGCACATGTACGAGCTCAACCGGGTCCGCCTCTACTCGATCGGACCGGCCGGCGCCCGCTACGCCGACACGGTGCTCGACCTGCGCGGCGTCGGCGATCCGGTCGCCGACCCGGCCCCCCAGCAGATCGGCCTGTTCGGCGAGGAGCCGGACGGCCCGGTCCGCCGCCCCGCCCCGGCCGGCGTGCTCTTCCTGGAGAACGGCGGCGGCAAGTCCGTCCTGCTCAAGCTGATCTTCTCGGTCATGCTGCCCGGCCACCGCAACACCCTCGGCGGCGCCAGCTCCGGCGTGCTCCGCAAGTTCCTGCTCGCCGACGACTGCGGCCACGTCGCCCTGGAGTGGCAGCACACCGTCACCGGCGAACCGATCGTGGTCGGCAAGGTCAGCGAGTGGCGCGGCCGCCAGGTCTCCTCCGACCCGCGCAAGTTCGCCGAGACCTGGTACTCCTTCCGCCCCGGCCCCGGCCTCACCCTGGACTCCCTCCCGGTCGCCGAACGGGTCAGCCTGGCCGGCGACCAGAAGGCCCGCGGCCGCCGCCGCACCATGAAGGGCTTCCGGGACGCCCTCACCGAGGCCGGCAAGGCCCACCCGCACCTCGACCTGGTCTTCGAGGACGGGCACGACCGCTGGACCGAGCACCTCGGCGAACTCGGCCTCGACCCCGAACTCTTCCGCTACCAGCGCGAGATGAACGCCGACGAGGGCGAGGCGGCCGGCCTCTTCGCGGTCAAGCAGGACAAGGACTTCACCGACCTGCTGCTGCGCGCCGTCACCGACACCCGGGACACCGACGGCCTCGCCGACCTCGTCCACGGCTTCGCCGCCAAGCTCGGCCTGCGCTCCGAACTCACCGCCGAACGCGACTTCACCGCCGGCTCGCTGGAACTGCTGGAGCGCATCGCCGAGTCCACCACCGCCCGCGAGGGCGTCCGCGAGGCCCACCGCACCGCCGAACGCCGCGCCCGCCGCCTCGCCCACGCCCTCGGCTCGCGCGCCACCGGCGAACGCGACCGCGCCCAGGACCTCGCCGTCGAGGTCGCCGCCGCCGCGAGCGCCGTCACCGCCGCCGAGACCGACCGCACCCGGCACACCCTGATCGCCGCCGAACTCACCCACCGGCACGCCACCCTGGCCCTGGCCGCCGCCACCACCGAGGCCGCCGCGCTGCGCCGCGAACTCACCGACGCCCGCACCCTGCACTCCGCCTGGCAGGCCGCCGAGGCCGTGCGCCGACCCGCGCCGGATCGGCGTGCTCGGGCACTCGATGGGCGGTGCGGCCGCCGCCGAGACGGTCCGCCAGGACCGGCGGTTCGCGG
>NZ_JBFBDO010000232.1:0-3970 GCF_040683335.1 Kitasatospora sp. NPDC093806 | reverse complement strand
CGCGCCACCGGCTGACCGCACCCGCCCGCCCGCGCCGCCGCCTGCACCGGCGACTCCGGGGTCACCGTCGTCGTCGACTTCACCGCCCTCGGCGGCGGCATCGAGACCGGCTGCGCCCCCGGAGACCCCGCCAGCGGCCTCGCGGCGCTCACCGCCGCCGGGTTCCCGTACTCCTTCCACCCGCGCTACCCGGGCTTCGTCTGCAAGATCAAGGCCCTGCCGACCACCTGCACCAACCCCACCGGCAGCGCCTACTGGTCGTACTGGCACGCCCCGCACGGCGGCCCCTGGTCGTACAGCAACCTCGGCGCGGGCAGCTACGACCCGGCCCCCGGCTCGGTCGAGGGCTGGTCCTTCGGCGCCGGCGCCCAACCGGGCATCACCGCGCCCTGAGGTCCGCGCTCCGGCCCCCGGCCGCTCCACGACGGAGCGGCCGGGGGCCGTCCTCGGACGGACACCACCGGGACGCGGCCGACGCGGTCAACGGCGCACCCGGTAGCTCAGGTGAAGGACCCGGTCACCCTGGACCACCAGGTCGGGACCCTCCAGCAGGTGCTGCGCGTGGACCGCGCCGAAGTAGCGCCTGCCGGACCCGAACACGATGGGTGCGACATCCATGCGCACCTCGTCGACCAGGCCCGCGGCGAGTACCTGGCCGCCGACGTCGCCGGCGGCGACCTCGACGATGCGGTCACCCGCGAGCTCCCGGGCCTTCGCCACGGCCGCGTCGATGCCGTCGGTGAAGTGGAACGGCGCCCCGGGGTCCCAGCCCTCGGGCGCGGGCCGGTGCGTCACGACGACCACGTGGTCGATCCCGCCCGGCGGCTTCCCGTCCCAGCCGTCCGTCAGGTCGAAGACACGACGGCCGACGATCGTGACTCCGATCCGGTCCCAGTACGGCCGGGTGTAGTCGTAGGACGTCCGCGACACCTTCAGCGCACCGCTCTCGTCCAGCGGGACGTCACCGCTGGTCAACCAGTCGAACAGCGGTCCGGGCTGGTCGCTCTCGTCCGCGATGAAGCCGTCGACCGACACCGATCCGTACATGACCACCTTGCCCACGGGGTCCTCCTCTTGTTCTGGGGTGCCCCGCATTGTGGCGTACCGGGGGGCGGGTCACGCCGAACCCGAACGGGGCGTCAGGCGGACACCACCGGGACGCCCTCCGGTCGGCCGGCCAGCAGGGCCGCCAGGTGGTCCGCGCAGCTCAGGGCCGCCGCGGCCATGGCGGCGTTGGTCATCCCGGCGATGTGCGGGGTGAGCAGCGCGTTCGGCAGCCCGAAGAGCGGGGAGGCGAACGCGGCGTGCTCGTGCTCGAAGGTGTCCACGGCGGCCGCCGCGAGCGGGTGCGCGGGGTCGCGCAGCGCGTCGGCGAGTGCCCGCTCGTCGACGATCCCGCCCCGGGCGGTGTTCAGCAGGACCGATCCCGGCCGCATCAGCGCCAGTTCGGCCCGGCCGATCAGCCCCCGGGTCCGCGCGGTGAGCGGCACGTGCAGCGAGACCACGTCGCTGCCCGCCAGCAGCTCGCCGAGCGAACCGGCGGGTTGCACCGGGCGCTCCACCGGGCTCTCCACCGGGTGCCGGGAGAGGGCCCGGACGGCCATGCCCAGCGCGCCCGCCCGGGCGGCCAGCGCCCGCCCGACCCGGCCCAGGCCGACGATGCCCAGGGTGAGGTCCGACAGCTCCGCCGCCGGGGCCGCAGGCGGCTGCCAACGTCCCCGGTGCGCCGCCTCGTTGGAGGCCGGCAGGTGCCGGGTCAGGGCGAGCAGCTGGGCCAGCGCGAACTCGGCGACCGCGTTCGCGTTGGAGCCCGGGGTGTGGGTGACCGCGACCCCGTACCGGGCGGCCGCCGGGAGCTCGACGTGGTCGGTGCCCGACCCGGCCCGCCCCACCACCCGCAGCCGGTTGCCGAGGGCCGCATCCGTCGCCGCCGCCAGGAACGCGGCGCGCAGCGGCACCCCGCCCCGGGACTTGACCGCGTGGTAGCCGACCCCGCCCCGGACGGTCTCGGCGATCAGCGCGGACTCGTCGAAGGCGTCGAAGTCGGTGAACTCCACCCGCCCGGCCTCCACCTGCCCGGCCCAGTCGGCCCGCGCCGCGTCAGGGTCGGCGACCCGCCGGAGGTTCAGCGTGACGGCCAGCCCGTGACCGAGCAGCCGCTCCAGCTCCCGCCCGAGCAGCGCCCCCGGCGCCGCGTCCAACAGCAGGACCCGGTCCTCGCCCATCGCGGTCCCCCCTTTCGTTCGCAGGGACCCTATCCGGGTACCCCGGGGCCCGGCCCTGCCGGGGAGCCGACCTGACGGTCCGTTGACTCGCCCCGGGTGGTGTGGTCTGATGAGACGATTTTTGCTCCTCGGCAGTCAGGGGAAGCCGGTCCGATTCCGGCGCTGACCCGCAACCGTAGATCCGCCCCCGGCCGGGGATGGGTGAGCCGGAATGCCTGCGCCGAGAGCTCGTTGTGTCACAAGCACTTGCGTCGTCGCGGACTACGACGTGGTCGGGACGGTCCCCGCACGGGGTGCCGTCCGCTGCGCCGTGGTGCCCGCCGACCGATCGGGGGAATCACCGGTGAGAGTCAGCAGCAGCCGCACCCGCGAGGAGCGGCGAGGTCGGGGGAGCGGGCGGCCGGCGTACCGGCTCGCCGTCGGCGCCGTGGCGGCGGCCGTGGGCGGCACGGTCCTGCTGGGACACCCCGGCAACGCCGCCGCCGACCCCGCACGCACGCCCGACCTGGCCAGGGGCAGCGCCTACCTGACCGCCCCGGCCCGGCTCGTCGACGGCCACTACTACGAGGCGTTCCCGGACTTCGCCGACTTCGGCCTCACCATCGACGGCGCCTACGCGCTCGCGGCCACCGGCACCGACGACGCGGCGCTGCGCCGGATCGTCGACTTCCTCGACGGGCAGGGCAAGGACGCGGGCGAGCGCACCGTCAACGACTGGACCGGCATCGGTACCCAGGACGCCGGCGGCGGGTCCATCGGCAAGGAGGCGCTGCTCGCCGAGATCGTCGGCCGGGACCCGCGCGCCTTCGGCGGCCGGGACCTGATCGCGGCCCTCGCGGCTGCGGTCTGCGCCCGGGCCGAGGAGGCCACCGGCTGTGCGGCGCCGGGCAACTACACCTACGCCACCTCGGTCTTCTCCCAGGCGCTCGGCATCCTGGCCCAGCTGCGGGCCGGGGACACCGGACCGGCCGCCGCGCCGATCGCCTACCTGCGGAGCCTCCAGCACGCCGACGGCTCCTGGCCCAGCCTGATCCCCGCCACCGGCGACTCCGACGTGGACAGCACCGCGATGGCGGCGATGGCGCTCGCCCTGGTGCCCGGTGCCGAGGCCGCCGCCGCGGTGGACCGGGCGCTCGGCTGGCTGGCCGGGCGGCAGCAGGGCGACGGCGGCTTCCCCGGGGCGGCGGGCAACTCCACCAACTCGGCCGCGCTCGCCGTCCAGGGGCTGAGCCTGCGTCCGGCCGTCCACGCGGACCGGATCGCCAAGGCGCTCGACTTCCTGGCCGGGCAGCAGAACGCGGACGGCGGCTTCAACGTCGCGACGGCCGGTCAGCGCGGGTCGGACGTCCGGGCCTCCACCCAGGCGCTGGGCGGGGCGACCGGGATCCCCTTCGGCACCCTCCGGCGGGACCTGACGAGCGGGCCGACGCCGACGGGTACCCCGACCGCGACTCCGACTGCGACGGCTACTCCGACGGGCACGCCGACGTCGACCGCGACCCCGACCGGGACGGGGACACCGACCGGGACGCCCACCGGTAGCGGGACGCCCACCGGCACCCCGACGGGCACCCCGACGGGCACCGCGACGCCGACCGGCTCGCCCTCGCCGACCGCCGCGCCGACCGGCACCACCACCGCGACCGCGACCGCCACCGCCACCGACCGCGCCTCGACCACGGCGACCACCATCCCGGCGACCGGGCCGACGTCCACCGGCACCCCGCCGGCGGTCCCGCCGCCCG
>NZ_JBFBDO010000231.1:0-3998 GCF_040683335.1 Kitasatospora sp. NPDC093806 | reverse complement strand
GGTGGCGGTGCGGATCGAGCCGGGGCCCGGCACCGGCCCGGGCCCGGCGGACGGCGGCCCGCAGGCGGTGGACGGTCCCGGCGCGGACGGCGGCCCGCAGGCGGTGGACGGCCCCGGCCCGCACGGCGGGGTGCTGGTGGTGGCCAACCACGTCTCCTGGCTGGACATCCCGCTGATCGCCGCCGCCCGCCCCGGGCGGTCGCTCGCCAAGACCGAGGTGGGCGACTGGCCGGTGCTCGGCCCGCTGGTCGCCCTGGGCGGCACCGTGCTGCTGGACCGCGACCGGCTGCGCACCCTGCCGGACACGGTCGCCGAGGTGACCGCCGGGCTGCGGGCCGGTCACCCGATGATCGTCTTTCCGGAGGGGTCCACCTGGTGCGGCCGGGAGAGCGGCCGGTTCCGCCCGGCCTTCTTCGAGGCCGCCGTCCGGGCCGGCGCGACCGTCCAGCCGGCCACCATCCGCTACCGGCTGGCCGACGGGCGGCCGACCAGCGCGCCGGCCTTCGTCGGCGAGGACGGACTGCTCACCTCGCTCGCCCGGGTCGTCGCGGTCCGGGGCCTGGTGGCGGAGCTCACCCTCCGTCCGCCGATCCCGGCCCCGGCGCCCGACCCCGAGCGCCGCTGGGCACCGCGCAAAGAGCTGGCCCGGGCCGCCCAGGCGGCGGTGGAGGGGATCCGCTGACCGCCGGGGCCGGGAGCAGACAACGGGAGGGATCGACGGGCACGGTCGGCGGGCGCGGTCGACAGCAGGGATCGACGGGCGCGGTCGGCGGGAAACGAGGGACAACCGTCCGGTGAACTCGCCCCTTCGGCCGCCGACCCGCTCGAATTGGCCTGACACAGTGTCAGACATGCTTGAGAGCCGGACAGTCGAGGAACCGAGGCTGGCGATCAGACGCCGCTCGTTCCTGAGGTCGCGACGGAAGTTCGTGGTCACCACCGCCACCCTGCTGGCCTTCTTCCTGGCCTGCAGCACGTTCCTGGCGATCAACGGCAGCCTCCTGCTGCCGTTCGACCGGGTGGTCACCCTGGAGGGGGGAATGGGCTCCAAGGCGGAGTTCTTCGAGGACCCGGAGGTCCAGCGGATCCTGCTGAGCCACCACATCCGGGTCCACCCGACCGTCATGGGCTCCCAGGAGCTTGCCCACGTCGACTTCTCCCGCTACGACTTCCTCTTCCCCTCCGGCCGGCCGGCGGCCAACGAGATCATCGCCCGGCGGAAGGCGGCGAACGAGTCGTCCAACTCGTACTACCCGTTCGTCAGCCCGCTGGTGCTCGCGACCTACCGGGACTACGCGGAGACCCTGGAGGACGCCGGCATCGCCACTCCGCAGCACCCCGACGGCCGCCGCGACGTGACCCTGTACTACGCGCTCAAGCTGGGCGACTTCCTGGACAAGACCGCTGCCCACAAGACCTGGAACGACCTCGACATCGGCCGGCACGGCACCACCAACGGCAACGTCGTGGTCGCCCAGACCTCGCACATCTGCGAGTCGAACTCGGCCGAGACCTTCCTCGCCCAGGTCGCCTTCACCCGCAACGGCAACGCCGTCCCCGAGGACTCGGTCGCCGACTCCCTGACGGCCGCGATCAAACCCCTGCTGGGCGTCCAGGGCATGCCCGGAGCCGACGTGTTCGAGCCCTACGTCGCCCCGGAGGGCCGCGGGATAGCCCCTGTGGTGGTCGCCTACGAGCACCAGTACCTCGCCTACCAGGCCGGGTACTACGACCGGAACCACAAGATCGACACCGACCGCGTGCTGCTCTACCCGACCGCCCGGTTCATCACCCAGCCGCAGTTCATCTCGCTCAACCCCGACGCCGACCGGCTCGGCGAACTGCTCACCCACGACCGCAGGCTGCGCGAACGCGCGGTGGCACTCGGCTTCCACACCATCGGCGACGGCGCGGACTCCGGCGAACTCGCGAAGTACCTCGGCGCCCGCGGCATCCCGGCCCCGGACAGCCACACCGACGACACCAAGACGATCATGCCGCGCCAGGACCTGCTGAACCGCATGGTGCGGGAGGTCGGCGACTGCCCGCCGCCCGCGCCCTCCGACAAGGCCACCCCGTGAACCACGCGACACCACACCGCTCCGGGCCGGTCACCAGGGCCCTGCTGGTCCTGGCCCTGCTCCTCGGCACCGCCTGCTCCGCCACCGGCTGCACCTCCGACTCCCCCGGCCACACCACCCTGACCGTGCTGGCCTCCTCCGAACTGGCTGATCTGCGCCCGCTGCTGGACGAGCTGCGCCGCGACACCGGCATCACACTGGACCTGGAGTACCGCGGCACGGTGGACGCCAGCAGCGTGCTCGGCTCCGGCCGCTCCGGCGGGCCCGACCTGGCCTGGCTCTCCTCCGACCGCTGGCTGCGCCTGGACCTCAAGGAGGCCGGCAGCACCACCCGGCCGGTCGTCACCACCCGCACCATGATGTCCCCGCTGGTGATCGGCGTGAAGCGGGCCGCCGCGGACCGGCTGCGCCAGGACGGCGGCACCGGGGTGTCCTGGGCCGACATCGCCCGGGCCGCCGCCCGCGGTTCGCTCGGGTACGCGCTGGCCGACCCCAACCTCACCAACAGCGGCCTCGGCGCGCTCGTCGCCGTCGCCACCGCCGACGCCGGCACCGGCGAGGCGCTGCGCCCCGAGGACGTCACCCGCGACCCGCTGCGCGGCTTCCTCAACGGCCGGGTCCTGACCGCGCCGACCACCGGCGCCCTGGTCGAGGCCTACGTCGACCGCCAGGACGGCACCGACGCGCTGATCGCCTACGAGTCGGACCTGCTCACCCTCAACGCGGGCGGACGGCTGCGCGAACCGCTGGAGCTCGTCTACCCGCGGGACGGCATCGTGCTCTCCGACTTCCCGCTGCTGCTGCTCGACCCGGCCAAACGCGCCGCCTACGACCGGGTGGCCGCCTGGCTGCTCACGCCCGCCGCGCAGAAGCGGATCATGCAGCTCACCCTCCGCCGCCCGGTGGACCCGACCGTCCCGCGCGACCCCCGGCTGGAACGGCCGATCGGCAACGCCCTGTACTTCCCCGACCAGCCCGAGGTGGTCCGGCGCCTCCTCGCCCACTACACCGCCGACACCTCGCCCCCGTTGCCGGCCGTCCGGCCGACCCTGCCGGCGGGCCCCGCCCCCAGCTCGTGAACGTGCGAAGGAGACCCGTGACCGTCCTCAGTGAGTCCTGGTGGAGCGTCTTCTGGTTCGACATGACCGTCTGGCTGCTCGCCCTCGGGAGCCTGGTCGCGCTGTTCGTCATCGCCGGTCAGGAGCGCCGCCGCGCCCGGCGCACCGCCGGCCTGGACGTCACCACCAAGGCCTGCGTCTACCTGGACGACAAGGGCGTGATGGACCTCTACCGGATGGGCCGCTACAGCGAGGCGCTCACCCAGGAGGTCGAACGGCGGATCAGCCGCAGCGTGCGGGCCGGCGGCGAGCTGCCGGGCACGCCGGTCGGCCTCGGCGCGGACGCGGCGGAGGAGCGGATCAACCGGTACGTCCAGACCCACGCGCCGATCGACGTGATCGGCGTCATCGTCAAGACGCTCGAACGCGGCGACGGCATCGTCCACGCCAACCTGCGGGCCGGCAGCGTCCGGAAGAACCGCGCGCTCCAGCGGTGGCTGGAGGCGCTGGAGGAGTCCGGCTCCCGGCCCAGCGGCGTGCGGCTGAGCGAGGCGGAGGACTACGTGCTGATCCGGGGCCAGTTCCGGGCCGTCGAGCCGGCCCCGGGCACCCCGGCGGGCACCACCGTCTTCCTGGCCCCGTACGCCGACCCCGAGGACCTCTCGCGGATGGGGCAGGTCCGGATCACCTGCGCCACCGCGGGGCTGGCCGGCGGCGAGGACCACCGGCAGACCATCGCGAGCCACTGCCTCGGCACGGTCGACGGCTGGAACGCCGCCGAGCGGCTGCTGGAGGTCCACGCCATCGCGCTGTTCCGCTGAGGACGCCCCCGGTCCCGTGGTCCCCGACGGGCCACGGG
>NZ_JBFBDO010000230.1:0-4018 GCF_040683335.1 Kitasatospora sp. NPDC093806 | reverse complement strand
CCGGCGGGGGCCCGGGAGAGGCCGACGCCGGGCCGTCGGTCCCGCGCCCGCTGCCCGTTGGGGCAGCGCCCGCGCCGCCCGCCGTCCCGCCCCGCCGAGCCGCTGACCAGGCCTTTCCGGCCCCACACGACCCTCGTGAGGTCGACCGGTCGCGGGCCCCGGACGGGCAGCGGCCGCGCTGTCGCGGGAACCGGCGGGTGCGAACCGATCGTCCCCCTCCGCAGCGGGCGCCCACCGGGCGCCCGACCGACTGCAAGGGAGCGACCTGCATGCGCAAGGTGCTGATCACCGGCGGAGCGGGCTACATCGGAAGCACGGTGGCGTCCGCGCTGCTGGACCAGGGCATCACCCCGGTCATCCTGGACGACCTCTCCAAGGGGCGGGCCGAGTTCGTCGAGGGCCGGGTCTTCCACCACGGCGACATCGCCGACCCGGACCTGGTCGACCGGATCTTCGCCGAGCACCCCGACATCGAGGCGACCGTGCACTGCGCCGCCCGGATCGTCGTCCCCGACTCGGTCGCCAGGCCGCTCTTCTACTACCGCGAGAACGTCGGCAAGACCGTCGACCTGCTGGAGTCGCTCCAGCGCAACGGCTGCACCCGCGTGGTGTTCAGCAGCTCCGCCTCCATCTACCGGCCCACCCCGGACGGCCGGGTCGACGAGTCCTGCCCGGTCGAGGCGAACAGCCCGTACGCGCGCACCAAGCAGATGATGGAGCAGGTGCTCCAGGACTGGACGCGCGGCGCCGGCGCGGAGGAGACGCGGGTCATCACGCTGCGGTACTTCAACCCGATCGGTGCCGACCCGCAGCTGCGGACCGGTCTGCAGGACCTCCAACCGACCCACGCGCTCGGCAAGTTGATCGAGGCGCACGCCGACGGCCTCCCGTTCACCGTCACGGGCGTGGACTGGGACACCCGCGACGGCTCCGGCATCCGCGACTACATCCACGTCCAGGACGTCGCCGACGCCCATGTCGCCGCGCTCACCCGGTTCGACGAGGTGATCAAGCCGTCCGCCGAGGAGCGGTACCGGGTGATCAACGTCGGCACCGGCGACGGCACCACCGTCCGCGAGCTGATCGCCGCCTTCGAGCAGGCGGTCGGCGCGAAGCTGGACGTCCGCGAGGCCGACCCGCGCCCCGGTGACGTGCTCGGTTGCTACAGCGATGTGACGGCCGCGCGCGAGCTGCTCGGCTGGGCGCCGCGCCGGACCATCGCCGAGGGCGTCGCGGACGCGCTCGCCTGGCGCGCCCGGTGGACCGACCGGCTGGCCGGCGTCTGACGGTCCGCCGTCTGACGGTCCGCCCGGGCCCCGGTTTTCCGCCGGGGCCCCGGGCTCGCGGGGCCTACTTGGAGTCGTCGAGCTTGTTGATGAACTCCTTGGCCTTGCCGGTGGCGGTGTCGATCTGGCCGCTGTACTTGCCGTCGGTCTTCCCGTCGATGACGTCGGCGACCTTGTCCAGGCCCTGACCGATGGCGCCGCTGTGCTCGCGGGCGAGATCGGTGGCCTTGCCGGCGAGGTTCTTGAGGCTCTCGAACATGATGGTGCTGCTGCTCCTTCGACGCGGTTCGTGCCCATCCTAAACGCGGTTGACCTGGCGTTTTTTCGGATCGGGTGGTGTGAGGGTGACTTTTGCGGGGGCGGGTTTGTATGCTCCAAGCTCTTTCTACAGCATTGTAGAAGTTGGCTTGCGAGTGCCGGGAAGGGGAGTGGAGCATGGTCGGGCGACGAGCGGGAACCGCGTACCGGGAGACGGGACCGCCCGCCGAGGAGGCCGCCGTCCCGGCCCCGCGCGCGGCCCAGCGTCCGGCCCCGCGCTCGGCTTCGCGCCCGGACCGACGTCGCCCGGGCGCCGCGCGGGCCGCCGCCCGGCGGCGCGGGAACCGGCTGTCGGTGCTGTCGGCCGCGCTCGGGCTGCCGCTGCTCGGCGCCGTCGCCGGTGAGCTGACCGGATCCGGCGGCGGCCCGCTGTTCGCGGTCGGCGCGGTCCTGGGCAGCGGCCTCGCGGCGGCGCTCTGCACCCGGCCCGGGCGCTGGTGGGTCGTCACCGCCGCACCGCCCGTGGTCCTGGCCGCCCGGGCCGCCACCGCCTACCTCGCCGACCGCGACGCCCACCAGGGCAAGGCACTCGCCTCGGCGGCGGTGCGCTGGGTGGTCGAGGCGTTCCCGGTGATGGGCGCGGCCGTGGCGACCGCCCTGCTGGTCGTCGCGGTCCGGGCGGTGCTCGCCCGCCGCGCCCGCCCGGGCCGGAACGCCCAGCAGGATCGGCGCGCCACCCGGCGCCGGAGCACCGGCACCCCGGACCCGAACCCGCACCCGGCTTCGACCCCGCCCCCGTCCCCCACCCCGAGGAGCCATCGTGGCTGACCGCCGCACCACACCGCTGACCGTCGCCGGGCGGGTCCTCGCCGGCACCGTCTCGGTGGCGGTGCTCGGCGTCAGCGGCCTCACCTGGTACGAGTACCGGCAACTCGACGACGGCCTGGTCAAGTCGGCCGCGCTGACCGAGGCGCGGAAGAACGCGCCGCCGCATCTCGACAAGTCCGTCAACCTGCTGCTCATCGGCCTCGACAGCCGGAAGGACATGGACGGCAACGACCTGCCCAAGGAGTTCGTCGAGGAGGAGTTGCACGCCGGGTCGAGCGAGATCGGCGGCTACAACACCAACGCCCTGATCGTCCTGCACATACCCGCCAACGGGGGCAAGGTGACGGCCCTGTCCGTCCCGCGCGACGACTACGTGCAGACCGTCGGCGCCGAGGGCAAGATGCACAAGATCAAGGAGGCGTACGGGATCGCCAAGGAGGCCGCCGAACAGAAGCTGAGCGGCAAGGGCCTGTCCAAGCCCGAGCTGGAGCGGCAGAGCCGGGAGGCGGGGCGGGCCGCCACCATCCAGACCGTGCAGGCGTTCCTGGACGTCCCGATCGACCACTTCGCGGAGGTGAACCTGATCGGCTTCTACGACATCGCCAAGGCCGTCGAGCCGATCCAGGTCTGCCTCAACCAGGCGGTCGACGATCCGATCGTCGCCCGCACCGCCACTCACGAGGGCGGCGGCACCGGGTTGAAGCTCCCGGCCGGCGTCAGCTCGCTCGACGCCAAGCAGGCGCTCTCCTTCGTCCGCCAGCGCCACCACCTGAAGAACGGCGACCTCGACCGGACCCACCGCCAGCAGGCCTTCATCTCCTCGGTGGTCTACAAGCTCAAGCAGCAGGGCGTGGTCGGCGACCTCGGGCAGCTCCAGCGGCTGTTCGACGTGGTGAAGAAGGACGTGGTCATCGACGACCGGTGGAACGTGCTGGACTTCGCCCAGCAGGCGCCCAACCTGACCGGCGGCAACGTCGAGTTCAACACGCTACCGATCACCGGGTTCAAGAACATCGGCGGCCAGGAGGTCAACACCGTCGACCCGGGGCAGATCAAACGGATCGTCAAGCAGCTGTTCGGGCAGGAGCCCCCGCCGCCGGCCGAGGCCACCGAGACCGCCTCCGCGCCGGCCGAGGCGCCCGCCACGCCGTCGGCCGTCCCCAGCGCGACCGCGACCAAGGACCGCGCCACCGTCGACGTCCGCGGCGTCAGCGCCGCGGCGGCGGCCGCCGAGTCCAAGGCGCTCGCCGAACTCGGCTTCCCGGCGGGCAAGGCGACCGAGTCGGCGACCGCCGGCCGGGCGCGGACCACGACGGTCGGCTACGGCGCGGGCGCGAAGGCCGACGCCGAACAGGTCGCGGCCCGCTACGGCGTCACCCCGACCGCCTCCGCCACCGCCCCCGCCGGCCACGTCGTCATCACCCTCGCCGCCACCCCCGCGACCACCACCCCCTCCCCCCTCGCCCCCGGCACCCCGACCGCCGAGCCGACCCCCGACCTCCCCATGCAGGGCCCGGCCGTGCGGGCCGGCGGCATCCCCTGCGTGGACTGAGAAGTCATCTCATTTGGATGCGTGAGTAGACTCCGGGCGTGCTGATCGTGGAGCGTCTGGTGCCGGACGAGTTGTGGGAACTGTTCCAGTTGGT
>NZ_JBFBDO010000229.1:0-4046 GCF_040683335.1 Kitasatospora sp. NPDC093806 | reverse complement strand
GGCGCGTCCGGCGCGGACCG
Source organism: Kitasatospora sp. NPDC093806 (assembly GCF_040683335.1). NCBI lineage: Bacteria > Bacillati > Actinomycetota > Actinomycetes > Kitasatosporales > Streptomycetaceae > Kitasatospora > Kitasatospora sp. NPDC093806. The sequence goes on along the minus strand of NZ_JBFBDO010000229.1, from coordinate 4,026 downwards.
CGGGCACGGTCGTCAAGGACGAGGGCGAGGGCGGCAAGGCGCTCGCGGGCTTCCTCGCCGACCAGAAGTTCATCTAGTCCCCACCCGTTAGCGCACCCAACGATCGATCAGGAGCAACGAATCATGGCTGAGATCCTGGTTCTCGTGGACCACGCCGACGGCGTGGTCCGCAAGCCGGCCCTCGAACTGCTGACCCTGGCCCGCCGGATCGGCGAGCCGTCGGCCGTCGTCCTGGGCGCCGGTGACAAGGCGGCCGAGCTGGCCGCCAAGGCCGCCGAGTTCGGCGCGGCGAAGGTGTACGTCGCGGACGGCGCCGAGTTCGCCGACCAGCTGGTCGTCCCGAAGGTGGACGCCCTGGCCCAGATCGCCAAGGCCGTCGAGCCGGGCGCGGTGCTGGTCACCTCCTCGGGTGAGGGCAAGGAGGTCGCCGCCCGCGTCGCGCTGCGGATCGGCTCCGGCATCATCACCGACGCCATCGACCTGGAGGCCGGCGACGGCGGTCCGGTCGCCACCCAGTCGGTGTTCGCCGCCTCGTTCCAGGTGAAGTCCAAGGTGTCGCACGGCGCCCCGGTCATCACCGTCAAGCCGAACGCGGTCGCCCCGGAGGCCGCCCCGGCCGCCGGCACCGTCGAGGACGTCACCGTCGCGTTCACCGGCAACGCCGCCAAGGTCGTCTCGCGCACCCCGCGCGTCTCCACCGGCCGCCCGGAGCTGACCGAGGCCGCCATCGTGGTCTCCGGCGGCCGCGGCGTCGGTGCCGCCGAGGGCTTCGGCGTCGTCGAGGAGCTCGCCGACGCGCTCGGCGCGGCCGTCGGCGCCTCGCGCGCCGCCGTCGACGCCGGCTGGTACCCGCACAGCAACCAGGTCGGCCAGACCGGCAAGCAGGTCTCCCCGCAGCTCTACATCGCGGCGGGCATCTCCGGCGCGATCCAGCACCGGGCCGGCATGCAGACCTCGAAGACCATCGTGGCCGTCAACAAGGACCCCGAGGCCCCGATCTTCGAGCTGGTCGACTACGGCGTGGTCGGCGACCTGTTCGCCGTGCTGCCGCAGCTCACCGCCGAGGTGCAGGCCCGCAAGGCCTGATCCGGCAGGACGCACGCGCGGGGCGCGCCCGGGATGGCTCCCGGGCGCGCCCCGCCGCGTTCCGCCCCGGCGGTCCGGACGGTGATCGCCGGCCCGTAGAGTCGGCGGCAGGGACGCCGGCGGACCGTCGGCGCGGCGCTGGGATCCACCCGAGGCGGCGGATCACCGTGGACAGGGGCGAGGGCACAGGCATGACACTCTTGACGGCGCTTCAGGGCGGCTTCGGCGACACCGGCGACGCGCTGCGGATCTCCGACGGGCCGGCGCTCTCCCGCGAGCGGCTGCTCGGCGCGGCCACCGCCGTCGCCGACCGGGTGGCCGGCGCCCCCGCCCTCGCGGTGCTCGCCCGGCCCACCGCCGAGACCGTGACCGCCGTGGTCGGCGGACTGCTCGCCGGGGTCCCGGTGGTCCCGCTGCCGCCCGACTCCGGGCCGAAGGAGCGCGCGCACATCCTGCGTGACTCCGGTGCCGCCCTGCTCGCGCACGCGGCCGGGGACGAGCCGCCGGCCGACGCGGCCGAGGCGGGCGTCGCCGGGCTGCCGGTCGACCTGCGCGAGCGCTCCGCGACCACGTACGCCGAGCCGGACCCGGCGGCGACCGCCTTCGTGCTGTACACCTCCGGCACCACCGGGGCGCCCAAGGGCGCGGTGATCGGCCGCGCCGCCGTCGCCGCCGACCTCGACGCGCTCGCCGACGCCTGGCGGTGGACCGCCGAGGACACCCTGGTGCACGGCCTGCCGCTGTTCCACGTGCACGGCCTGGTGCTCGGCGTGCTCGGCGCCCTGCGCACCGGCAGCCGGCTGGTGCACACCGGACGCCCCACCCCGGCCGGCTACGCGGCGGCCGGGGGCAGCCTCTACTTCGGTGTGCCGACGGTCTGGTCCCGGCTGGCCGCGGACGCCGAGGCGGCGGGGCGGCTCGCCTCGGCCCGGCTGCTGGTCTCCGGCAGCGCGCCGCTGCCCGTCCCGGTGTTCGAACGGCTCGCCGCGCTGACCGGCCACGCCCCGATCGAGCGGTACGGCATGACCGAATCGCTGATCACCGTCTCGACCCGGGCCGACGGCGAGCGCCGCCCGGGCAGCGTCGGCCTGCCGGTGGCGGGTGTGCGCACCCGGCTGGTCGGCGAGGACGGCGGGCCCGTGCCGTCCGACGGCGAGAGCGTCGGCGAACTCCAGGTCGCCGGGCCGACGCTGTTCGGCGGGTACCTCAACCGGCCGGACGCCGACGCCGAGGCCTGGACCGCCGACGGCTGGTTCCGCACCGGCGACGTCGCGGTGATCGGGGCGGACGGCTTCCACCGGATCGTCGGGCGCGCCTCCGTCGACCTGATCAAGAGCGGCGGGTACCGGATCGGCGCCGGCGAGGTGGAGGCGGCCCTGCGCGACCACCCGGCGGTGGCCGACGCCGCCGTGGTCGGCGCGCCGGACCCGGACCTCGGCCAGGCGATCGTCGCGTACGTCATCCCGGACGGTCCCGTGACGGGGGAACAGCTGACGGCCTTCGTGGCGGAGCGGCTGTCGGTGCACAAGCGGCCCCGACGGGTCGTGCTGGTGCCCGAACTGCCCAGGAACGCCATGGGAAAGGTGCTGAAGAAGCAGCTGCTGGCGGAGTCGGCACACGGGTGACGGGAGGTCATCCGGCGGGGGGTCGGGTGACGGTCGCTCACCTTCCGTGAGCCTTCCTTTGGCGCACTCCACTGCGCGCTGTGAGCGGACGCGTGCCTAACGTGACACGCAGGCAGACCAGGGCCCGTGGCCCTCCGTACCGCGTTCAGCGTTCAGCGCCTCCAGCGCGACCGGCGCGACCAGCGAAGGAAGACAGCAGGATGACGACCGTCAACACCGGCGCACCGGATGCCGCCGACGACGCGACCGGGCAGCACGCCGCCACCTCCCCCCGTCCGGCGCGGGGCGCCCGCCCCGCCCGCCCGCCCCGCGCGGCGCGGATCCGCCGGGGGATAGCCATGGCGGCCGTGATCGTGGCCGGCGCCGGCGGGATCGGGCTCGGCACCGGCGTGGGCACCGCCGCCGCGGAGCCGGCGCCGGCCCACGCGGGCTGGGACGGGTCGAAGTACTGGTTCAAGAACGCTGCCGGTCAGTGGCGCTGGACCACGCACTACGACGTCTACCTGGCGCGGACCGGCGGGTCCGGTACGGCTGCCACGGGCACGACGGCGTCGGCGACGACGAGCAGCTCGTCCGGGGGGATCACCCAGGGCTGGGACGGCTCGCGGTACTGGTTCAAGAACGCCGCCGGTCAGTGGCGCTGGACTACGCACTACGACGTCTACCTGGCGCGGACCGGCGGGTCCGACACGGCTGCCACGGGGACGTCCGCGTCGACGTCGACGTCGACGTCGGCGGACGCGGTGGCGCCGTCGGCGGACGGTGACGTCGAGACGGCGGTGCAGTTCGCGCTCGCGCAGCTGGGCAAGCCGTTCAAGACCGCCGGGAACGGCCCGGACGGCTACGACTGCTCGGGCCTCGTCCAGCAGTCCTTCCGGCGCGGGGACATCGACCTGCCGCGGGTCGCCAACGACCAGTACGCGGCCACCACGCCGGTGAAGGCCAGCCAGCTGCAGCGTGGCGACCTGCTGTTCTGGTCCGACGACGGGTCCGCGCGGGGCATCCACCACGTCGCGATCTACCTGGGCAACAACCAGTACGTGGAGGCGGCCCGGCCCGGCACGCTGATCCGGATCTCGCGGATCAGCAGCGGCTACTACCCGACCCACATGGGGCGCCCCTGACGCGTGCCCGTCGCCGCCGCGCCGGCGTCCGGGCCCCGGTGGCCCGCGGCGCCGGTGCGGCGGGGGGTGTCACGGCCGGGTGTGAGGGCCAAGGTCGGCCGGGCGGGAGCGCCGCCGCCGTCGCCCGGACGCACTCCTCGGGCACCTCACCGCTGGTCAGGACGGTGTCGGCGGGCGTGAGGGCGAGGGCG
>NZ_JBFBDO010000228.1:0-4061 GCF_040683335.1 Kitasatospora sp. NPDC093806 | reverse complement strand
GGCCGGGTGGAGACGGAGCTGTGGACGGACCCCGCCTACTGGGTCCGCCAGGTCCGCGAGGGCGTGCGTTTCGCGGACGCCGTGACCACCATGCTGGAGCTGGGCACCGGAACCTTCCTGGAGGTCGGCCCCGACGCCGTCCTGTCCGGGATGGTCGCCGAGTGCCTTCCGCAGGACGGCCCGGCGCGCGCCGTGGTCCCGTCCCTGCGCCGTGACCGCGACCAGGTCCGCGCCGCCGTCGAGGCGCTGGCGCGTCTGCACGCGGCCGGCACCCCGGTGGCCTGGGACGCGTTCTTCGAGGGCACCGGCGCTCGCCGGATCGACCTGCCGACGTATGCCTTCCAGCGCCGCCGTTACTGGCTGGAGGCTTCGGAGCGGCCGGTGGTGGCCTCGGAGCGGCTGTCGTCGGATGTGGTCGACGGCCGGTTCTGGGAGGTGGTCGAGCGCGGTGACCTGGCCGGTCTGAGTGCGGCGCTGGGTGTCGGTGAGGAGCAGTCGCAGTCCCTCGGTGAGGTCCTGCCGGTGCTGTCGTCCTACCGGCAGCGGGTGCGCGAGCAGTCCGCCGCCGACCAGTGGCGCTACCGCGTCACCTGGGAGGGGTTCACGGCTCCGACGGCCGAGCGGCTGTCCGGGACGTGGCTGCTCGTCGTCCCGAACGGGATGACCGACCCGGAACACGGTGGTGCCGCCGCCGCGTTCGACGTCCTGCTGCGCGGGCTGAACGCCGCCGGAGCCGAGACGGTCTGCATCGAGGTCGACCCGGCGACGGTCGGCCGTGACGGCCTCGCGAAGCTGCTGAACGACACCGGGGCCGCCGAGACGGTCGCGGGCGTGCTCTCCTTCCTCGCGCTGGACGAGCGTTCCCACCCGGCGGCCGAGGGCGTCGCCGCCGGCCTGGCCGGAACCGTGCAGCTCGCCCAGGCGCTCGGCGACGCCGGGGTGACCGCGCCCCTGTGGGTCGCCACCCGGGGTGCGGTCGCCGTGACCGCCGGCGAGGAACTGCTCAGCGCGGTGCAGGCCCAGGTCTGGGGCCTCGGGCGGGTCGCCGCGCTGGAGCACCCGGACCGCTGGGGCGGTCTGATCGACCTGCCGGCCGTCGCCGACGACCGTGCGGCGGCCCTGCTGGCCAAGGTCCTGACGGGCGGGGGCGGCGAGGACCAGGTCGCGCTGCGCCCCTCGGGAGCCTTCGTCCGCAGGCTGGTCCGCTCGCCGCTGGACCACCTCGGCACCGCCCGCACCTGGGCACCCTCCGGCACGGTCCTGGTCACCGGCGGGACCGGCGCGCTCGGCGCGCACGTCGGCCGCTGGCTCGCCCGCAACGGCGCCGAGCACGTCCTGCTGGTCAGCCGGCGGGGCCCGGCCGCCCCCGGCGCCGCCGAGCTGGAAGCCGAACTGGCCGCGCTGGGAGCGAAGGTGACGGTCGCGGCCTGCGACGTCGCCGACCGTGCGGCGCTGGAGGACCTGCTGGCGACCGCGGCCGCCGAGCACCCGCTGACGGCGGTGGTGCACACCGCCGGTGTGCTCGACGACGGGGTGCTGGACGCCCTCACGCCCGAGCGGTTCGGGAAGGTGCTGGAGGCGAAGGTCGAATCCGCGCGGATCCTGCGGGAGTTGACGCGGGACACCCCGCTCGACGCGTTCGTCCTGTTCTCCTCGCTGGCGGGGACGCTCGCCTCCTCGGGGCAGGGCAACTACGCCGCGGCCAACGCCCGGCTGGACGCCCTCGCCCAGCAGTGGCGTTCCGAGGGCGCGCCGGTGACGTCGATCGCCTGGGGCAACTGGGGGAGCGACGGCATGGCGGGCGGGGAGGGCATGCAGCAGCAGATGCGCCGCGCCGGTGTGCACCCGATGGACCCGGAGCTCGCCGTCGCCGCCATGCACCAGGCGGTGGAGAACGGTGACTGCTGCCTCGGCATCGCGGACATCGAATGGCAGCGCTTCGCCCCGATGATGACCTCCGCCAGGCCGAGCCGCTTGATCGAGGGGATACCCGAGGCGCGCCGGGCCCGGGACTCGTCCGCCGCCGACGGCGACACGGACGAGGAGAAGCTGCCGCTGGCCCGCCGGCTGGCGAAGCTGGGCGACGCCGAGCGGGCGCGGACCCTGCTGGACCTGGTCCGCACCCACGTGGCCGGAGTCCTCGGCCACGACTCGGCGGACACGGTCGGCGGAAGCCTCGCCTTCAAGGAGTTCGGCTTCGACTCGCTGACCGCGGTCCAGCTCCGCAACCAGCTGGGTGCCGCCACCGGGCTGCACCTGCCCGCGACGCTGATCTACGACTACCCGACGCCCGAAGCGCTGGCGGCCCACCTGGGCCGCGAACTGGTGGGGGAGCCGGACGCCGTCGTCCGGCCCGGTGCGCCCGCCTCCGTCGCCGTGGACGAGCCGATCGCGATCGTGGGCATGAGCTGCCGCTTCCCCGGTGGCGTGCGGTCCCCCGAGGACCTGTGGCGGGTCGTGTCCGAGGGCATCGACACGGTGTCCGGCTTCCCGACCGACCGGGGCTGGGACCTGGACCGGCTGTGCGACCCGGACCCCGACACCGAGGGCGCCTCCTACACGCACGAGGGTGCCTTCCTCGGCGACGTCGCGGACTTCGATCCGACCTTCTTCGGCATCTCGCCGCGCGAGGCGCTGGCGATGGACCCGCAGCAGCGGCTGCTGCTGGAGACCTCCTGGGAGGCCTTCGAACGGGCCGGCATCGACCCCGCCGCCGTGCGGGGCAGCCGGACCGGTCTCTTCGCGGGCACCAACGGCCAGGACTACCTGCCGCTCTTCGCCGACGGGGCCCCGGGGCTCGAAGGCTTCCTCATGACGGGGAACACGGCGAGTGTGATGTCGGGCCGGGTGTCGTACGTGTTCGGGCTCGAAGGCCCGGCGGTGACGGTCGACACGGCGTGCTCGTCCTCGCTGGTGGCGTTGCACCTGGCGGCGCAGGCGCTGCGGTCGGGCGAGTGCGATCTCGCCCTCGCCGGCGGCGTGACCGTGATGGCGACGCCGGGTGCGTTCGTCGAGTTCTCCCGTCAGCGCGGTCTGGCGGCGGACGGCCGGTGCAAGGCGTTCGCGGACGCGGCGGACGGCACCGGCTGGGGCGAGGGCATCGGCATGCTGCTCGTGGAGCGGCTTTCCGACGCGGTGGCGAAGGGCCACAACGTCCTTGCGGTGGTGCGCGGTTCGGCCGTCAACCAGGACGGTGCGTCCAACGGCCTCACAGCTCCCAACGGCCCGTCGCAGCAGCGGGTCATCCGCCAGGCGCTGACCACTGCCGGACTCACCGGCTCCGAGGTCGACGTCGTCGAGGCGCACGGCACCGGCACCCGGCTGGGTGACCCGATCGAGGCGCAGGCGCTGCTGGCGACCTACGGCCGGGACCGGTCGGCCGACGAGCCGCTGTGGCTCGGCTCGGTCAAGTCGAACATCGGTCACACGCAGGCGGCCGCGGGTGTGGCCGGTGTGATCAAGATGGTGATGGCGATGCGGGAGGGCGTCCTGCCGCAGACCCTGCACGTGGACGAGCCCTCGACCGAGGTCGACTGGTCGGCCGGCACCGTCCAGCTCCTGACCAGGAACGAGACCTGGCCGGAGACGGGGCGGGTGCGTCGTTCGGCGGTCTCCTCCTTCGGTGTGAGCGGGACCAACGCGCACGTCATCCTGGAGCAGCCCGCGCTGCCCGCCGTCGAGTCCGTCGGCGAGGCCACGGTCGCGCTTCCTTCGGTCCCGGTGGTCCTCTCGGGCAAGTCCGTGGAGGCGGTGCGGGACCAGGCCGCGGCTCTGCTGGAGCGGGTGCGCGGGGGTGAGGCGCGGGCGCTGGACGTGGCGTTCTCGCTGGCGACCTCGCGCTCGGCGTTCGAGCACCGGGCGGCCGTGGTCGCGGGCGATCATGAGGAGCTGCTGGCCCGGCTCGCGGATGTCGTCTCGGGCTCGGCAGAGGCGTCCGAGGTGGTTGCCGGGCGTCTTGGTCTGGTGTTCTCGGGTCAGGGTTCGCAGTGGCCGGGGATGGGCCGGGAGTTGAGCGCCTTCCCAGTGTTCGCCCGGGCATACGAGGAGGTGTGTGCGGAGCT
>NZ_JBFBDO010000227.1:0-4070 GCF_040683335.1 Kitasatospora sp. NPDC093806 | reverse complement strand
CGCATCGTCGACGAACTCGTCCACCCCACCGCCGACACCGTCCTGGACCGCATGCGCCGCTTCGACGCCAAGGGCCGCACCAGCTGACACCCGCCACCGGCGCGCCTTGACCGTCCCCACGAACCCTCAGGACTGACACCACCCCATGTACCGCACCGCACTGCGCAACGTGCTGGCCCACAAGGCCCGACTGCTGATGACGACGCTCGCCGTCCTCCTCGGCACCGCCTTCGTGGCCGGCACCCTCGTCTTCACCGACACCCTCGGCAACGCGTTCCGCTCCCAGAACGCCAAGAGCTACACCGACATCGCGGTCACCATCAGTGACCACAGTGCCGTCAGCAAGGGGTACGACCACGGCGGCGGGCCCGCCGACGGCCCCGTCCTCACCGAGGAGACGCGCAAGGCGGTCGCCGCGCTGCCCGGCGCCGCCGAGGCCCGCGGCGTGGTCAGCGGCTTCGCCGGGATCGCCGACAAGAAGGGCGCGCTGATCGGCGACGGCTTCTCCACCACCGGCACCAACTACGTGCCCGGCGCCGACGGCACCGACCCGCGCTTCCCGCTGGTCGACGGGCGCGGTCCGCGCACCTCCGGCGAGGTCGCGCTGGCCACCCGGACCGCCGAGAAGGGCGGCTACAAGATCGGCGACACCGTCCGCGTCGCCATCAACGGCCCGGTCATGGAACTCAAGCTCACCGGCACCGTGGACACCAACGACCCGCGAGTGGTCTCCGGCGGCTCGCTCGCCGTCTTCGACACCGCCACCGCCCAGCAGCTCTACCTGAGCCCGGGCCGGTACGCCGAGATCGACGTCAAGGGCAAGCCCGGCGCCGACGACACCGCGCTGCTCGCCGCCGTCAAGCAGTCCTTCCCCGAGCCCGACGCCTTCGACGCCCGGACCGGCCGCGAACTGGCCGACGAGCAGGACCGGATGATCGCCGCGGGCACCAAGGTGCTCTCCGGCGTCCTGCTGGGCTTCGCCGCGATCTCCTTCTTCGTCGGCATCTTCATCATCGCCAACACCTTCACCATGCTGGTCGCCCAGCGCACCAAGGAGCTGGCCCTGCTGCGCGCCGTCGGCGCCAGCCGCAAGCAGATCACCCGCTCGGTGCTGATCGAGGCGCTGCTGGTCGGCCTGACCGCCTCGGTCGGCGGACTGATCGCCGGCATCGGCATCGCCACCGGCCTGCGGGCGCTGCTCAACGGCCCGTGGGAGGCCAACCTGCCCGAGGGCCCGCTGGTGATCGCCCCGTCCACGGTGATCGGCTCGGTCGGCGTCGGCGTCGTGGTGACCGTGCTGGCCGCCTGGCTGCCCGCCCTGCGCGCCTCCCGGATCGCCCCGGTCGCCGCGATGAGCTCGGTCGAGCAGCCCGCCACCCAGAAGTCGCTGCTGGTCCGCAACATCATCGGCCTGCTGTTCGCCGCGGCCGGCGCCGCCGGCCTGCTCGGCGGCGCGGCCGGCAAGGAGGCCAAGCTGGTGGGCCTCGGCGCGGCCGCGCTGCTGATCGGCACCTTCGTGCTCACGCCGCTGCTGTCCCGCCCGCTGATCGCGCTGTTCGCCCCGGCACTGCACAAGCTGTTCGGCATGCCGGGCAAGCTGGCCCGCGAGAACGCCGTCCGCAACCCGCGCCGCACCGCCGCCACCGCCTCCGCGCTCACCATCGGCATCACCCTGATCACCGCGCTGACCGTACTCGGCGCCTCGGTGAACAAGTCCGTCGACGAGTCCACCGCGAGCGACCGCAAGTCCGACTACACCGTCGCCATGCAGAACTTCTCCATGCTCTCCCCCGAGGTCGCCGGCCAGATCGCCAAGGCCCCCGGCGTCACCGCGATGAGCGTGAAGCGCACCGTGCCGGTCAAGGCCGTCGCGGACGGCGACACCTCGTACCTCACCGCCGTGGACGCCGCCGCCTTCGACCGGCTGGTCAACCTGAAGGTCACCGAGGGCTCGGCCGACGCGCTCAAGCAGGGCAAGCTGCTGTCCAGCGTCGGCTACGCCGAGCGGAACCGCCTCAAGGTCGGCTCGACCCTCGACGTCACCTACCCGGACGGCACCCGGGGCACCCTGACCGTCGGCGCCCTGGTGGAGAGCAACACCGAGGCCGCCGGGCTGATCGCGCCGGACAGCCTGGTCGGCCCGCACGCCATGGCCGGCTCCGGCCTGGACGCGGTGCTGGTCAAGGGCGCCGACGGCGCCACCGCCAAGTTCAAGCAGGCGCTGCGCGACGCCACCGGCGGCAACCCGCTGATCACCGTCAAGGGTGAGAAGGAGGTCAAGGCGGAGAGCCGCCAGATGGTCACCGACGTGCTGAACATGATGTACGGGCTGCTCGGCATGTCCGTGGTGATCGCGATCCTGGGCGTCATCAACACCATGGCGATGTCGGTGTTCGAGCGCCGCCGGGAGCTCGGCATGCTGCGGGCGATCGGCCTGGACCGAAGCGGTATCGGCCGGATGGTCCGGCTGGAGTCGCTGCTGATCGCGCTGTTCGGCGGTGCGGTCGGCGTGCTGCTCGGCATCGTCACCGCCTGGGCGGGCACCCGGACGATGGCGGACTCGTTCAAGAACATGACCCTGGTGGTGCCGCCGGTGCAGATCGGGCTCTTCCTGGTCGCCGCCGCCGTGATCGGCCTGCTGGCCGCGCTCTGGCCGGCCTTCCGGGCGTCCCGCCTGGACATCCTGAGCTCGATCAAGAGCGAGTAGCGGGCACGAGCGAGTAGCCGGCCCTCCCCCACGCACGCGGCGCCCCGCCGGGATCTCCCGGCGGGGCGCCGTGCTGTCGGGCCGGATGGTTCGGGGGCCGCCGCGGGCCGCCACGGGCAGCCGTGCGGAGGGGACGGACCAGGAGGAGGGGCAGGGATCGGGGACGCGGCCGACGTCACCGACCGTGCCGGTGCCGACGCGCTCGGCGAGCGCCGCCGCACCGGGAGCTTGCGACCGAGCACGTCCGTGCTCTCCCTCTACCGTAGGCCCTTTGCTCCGTATACGCAGTAGAATCCGCCGCCGAATTCTGACGGAACGGCAACGCGCCGCCCTCCCGGCCGGTGACGGTGGGAGGTCGGCGCGCCACGCTGAGCAAACGTTTCCTCAGCAGCCGTTGAGGATCGAGGAGAGGGCGCTCTTCTCGGCGCTGTCGACGGACAGGCCGTAGTAGTACTTCACCTGGACCCAGGCGCGGGCGTAGGTGCAGCGGTAGGAGGCCTGCGGCAGCCAGCTGGCCGGGTCCTGGTCGCCCTTGCTGCGGTTGGAGCTCGCGGAGACGGCGATCAGCTGCGGGCGGGTCAGGTCGTTCGCGAAGGCCTGGCGCTGGCTGGTGGTCCAGGCCCAGGCGCCCGAGCGCCAGGCCTCGGCGAGCGGCACCAGGTGGTCGATGTCGAAGGACGAGGCGCTGGTGGTGGTCACGTTGTCGTAGACCGAGAACCAGCTGCCGCTGACGGAGGCACAGCTCGCGTCGGTGACGACGTTGCTGCCGTCCCGCTTGAGGACCGTCTCGCGGGTGTTGCAGGTGCCGGAGATGGTGATCCAGTGCGGGAAGAGCGCGCGGTCGTAGGTGGAGTCGTGGGACTCCGCGGCCACCGCGATCGAGGCGAGGTAGCCGCGGGCGGTGGCGGCCGAGACCGGGGTCGGCAGGGCGGCCTGGGCGGTGCCGGCGCCGGTCAGCAGGGTAGTGAGGGCGAGCAGCAGGGCGCCGAAGGCGGCGGCCAGGGCGCGGCGGGGGGCGCGTATGGCGGTCATCGCGGACATGCGGGGAAACTCCTGGATCGGGAGGAGGGCAGCGGGAAGCCCCCGGGCGGGCGGGCCTTGCCCGGGCGCCAACAAGCATGGGGCGCTGGGGGTTTACGCGGGTAGATCCGGGAGGTGAACATTTGACCGGGTGTCAGGAGACGGCGGTCCGGTCGTGGGGGGGGGCGGGCCCGGGGCCCCCCCGGCCCGGCCCCCGGCGGGGGCGGCGGCCCCCCCGGGGGGCGCGCGGGGCGCGGCCGCGGCCCCCCCCCGCCCCGCCCCGCCCGGGGGCGCACTGGTCAGCGCAGCCCGGGCGGGGCGGCCCGCCGGAGTAGACGAACGT
>NZ_JBFBDO010000226.1:0-4083 GCF_040683335.1 Kitasatospora sp. NPDC093806 | reverse complement strand
CAGGGGGGACCCTGTGGGAGAGTAGGACGCCGCCGAACAATCATTCACAAAGAACCCCCATCCGGGATCCGGATGGGGGTTCTTTGCATTTCCGGTGGGAATCGTCAGCTCTGCGGTTGGGCGGTGCCCCAGTTGGGGCGGCTTTCCCAGCGGCCGGGGGTGTCGGTGACCCGGGTGATGTTCGAGCCGTCGGCGTGCATGGTGTAGAGCTCGGTGTTGCCGCCGGCGGGGGCCTGGGCGAAGGCGATCGAGGTGCCGTCGGGGGAGTAGGAGGCGACCCCGTAGTAGGTGTCGGAGGGCGCGGGGGTGAGCGCTTCGACGGCGGTGCCGTCGGGGTGGACGGTGTAGATGCCGCCGCCGGGGGTGTAGTCGGGGCCGGCGGGGTGGGTGGTGAAGACGATCCGGGTGCCGTCGGGGGACCAGTTGGCGCGGTCGCCGGCGCGCAGTTCCCAGGGGGTGAGCCGGCGCAGGCCGGTGCCGTCGGCGTTGACGAGGTAGAGGGTGCTGCCGTTGGCGGGCTGGCCGGTGGCGCTGGTCTGGTAGGAGAAGACGAGCTGCTTCCCGTCGGGGGACCAGGCGGGGTTGGTGACGATGCCGGAGTACGGCTTGTCGTTGGTGAGGAAGGTGAGCCGCTGGGCGCTGCTGCCGTCGGGGCTCATCACGTAGAGGTCGCTGTACTGGATCTGGTTGGCTGCTGGGTCGGCCGATCCCCAGGCGCGGGTGAAGGCGAGCTGCTTGCCGTCGGGGGACCAGGCGGGGGTGGTCTCCTCCTCGTTGGTGCAGTCGAGGGCGCCGGGTTCGCAGAGCGGGCCGATCTGGTGGGCGTTGTGGCCGTCGGAGCCGATCGTCCAGATCCGGCCGGAGGAGTCGGTGCCCGCCCGGTCGAAGGCGAGGGTGGTGCCGTCGGGGGACCAGGCGGGGTGGTCGTCGCGGGACTGGGCGGGGGGTTGGGTGAGCTGCTGGCGGGTCGTGCCGTCGGGGGCGACGGTGAAGATGGCGCTGGTGAGGCGGTCCGGGTCGAGGAAGACGCGGCCGGCGATGAGGCCGTTGCGGGCCGGCGGGGCGGTCGGGGTGGCCGCGACGGCGCCGACCACGGCGGGGGTCGCGGTGGCGACCGCGGGTTCGGCGGTGGGTGAGGGGCTGGGGGACTCGGCGCGGATCTCGCTGAGCGGGATCTCGCCGGGCTGGGCCCCGCATCCGGTGAGCAGGGCCCCGGCGAGCAGGAGGCCCGCACCCGCGCGAGTGCGGGTACGGGCCGTGGCGGGGGTGGTCCGCGAGAGTTGTGTGCGGGTCATCCGCGTCTCATCTCCGTCTTCGATCCGCCCGGTGAGTCCGGGCGTGAGCCCCCCGAAGGAGCTGTCACTTTGTCAGATCGGAAGGAGCGGAGCGGGTCGACACGCGACGGTCCGCGTCCGCTCGGAGACGGGGAGTCATCCGTTCGCGGGGCGCGGGGGCAGTGGGCGGATGAGCGAGCGGGCGCGCCGGGTCAGTCGCGGGCGGCCCGGCGTTCGGCCTTGGCGAGGGCCTCGGCCTCGTCCTCGGCCTCGGCGGCCTCCAGGGTGGGCGCGGTGCCGCCGAGCTGGGCGGGCAGCCACCAGGTGTCGTCCGGGCCGGAGGGCCGGCCGGGGTACTCGCGCTGGGCCCGGTCGAGCATCTCGGACATCGCGGCGCGCAGCCGGCGGGTGACCATGACGGGCTTGTCGGTGGGCTCCAGCACGATCGGCTCGCCGATCATGATGGTGACCGGGACGTGCCGCTTGGTGAGGGTCTTCGGGCGGCCCTTGGTCCAGAGCTGCTGGGTGCCCCAGAGGACGACCGGGAGCAGCGGGGCGCCGGAGTCGGCGGCCATCCGGGCCGCGCCGGTCTTGAACTTCTTCAGCATGAAGGAGCGGCTGATGGTGGCCTCGGGGAAGACGCCGACGACCTCGCCGGCCCGGAGCGCCCGGACGGCGGCCTCGTACGCGGGCTGGCCGTCGGTGCGGTCGACCGGGATGTGCTTCATGCCGCGCATCAGCGGGCCGGAGACGCCGTGCTTGAAGACGTCGTCCTTGGCCATGAAGCGGGTCTTGCGCTTGCCGCCGCGGTAGGCGCCGAGGCCGGCGAAGAGGAAGTCCAGGTAGCTGATGTGATTGCTCACCAGGACCGCTCCGCCCTTGGCGGGGATGTGTTCGGCGCCGACGATCTTGATGCGCACGTCGAGTGCGCGGAAGACGGTCAGTGCGGCGCCGATCACCGGCGGGTACACGAACTCTGCCACGGTCAGTCCTGACTTCGACGGGCCGCGTGGCCCGGTACGACGGGTACCCGCGCGCCGTACGTGGGGCCGACCGGAGGAGCGGCACGCCGCGGCGGCCACGGGTGATACACGGAGATGATCCCCCGAAGGGGTGCCCGCTGTCACCTGAGCCGTGCCGTCCGGTGCGCTGTGGGGGTGTGATGTGTGTGATGGGCCGGAGGGGAACTCCGCCGGCTCCCCGGCCCCGGTGGTCAGGCGGTGATGTCGGCCCGGCCCTGGAGGCGGCGGATCAGCAGGTACATCTCGCAGCCGAGGCAGTAGCCGAAGACGGCGTTGAGGAAGGCGGCGGCCAGCGCGAAGCCGGTGGCGAGCAGGCCGAGCCAGGCCACCCCGGAGAGGAAGCCGAGCGTGCCGACGGCGGCGAAGACCAGGCCGACGCCCTGGGCGAACCGGGGCGGGCGCTCGTCCTCGGTCTCGGTCGGCGGTGCCAGCCGGGGGCGGACGAAGGTGCGGTAGAGCCAGCCGTACGGGGAGCGGCGCGGCCCGCCCAGTGCCCCGAGGGCGAAGACGAGCGCCTGGAGGGCGAGCAGCACGGTGCTGCCGGTGAGCAGGACGGCGATCAGGACGACGGTGGTGAGCGCGGCGGCGAAGCGCGGTCCGCGGGGATCGATCTGCACGGGGACTCTCCGGGGGCGCGGGCGGACGGTGGCGGCGGGGAGGCGCGCGTCAGCGACAGCGTGCGGCCGTGGTCCGGCACAGGTCGACCACGCGGCGGGCGGTCAGCAGCGGCTGTGCGGGGCGGTCGGGGTCCATTCGGCGATCGTACGCGCGCCGGGTCGCGCGGGGAGGCCGTTTTGCCGGACCCGGCGTCGGGATCCCGGTCCGGCGGGGCAGACTTGGGGGATGACCGGGTTGGTGGTGTGCGTCGTCGTGCTCGTGGCCGCGAGCACGTTCGGACTGCTGCGGGCCGAGCGTGACGGGAGATTGCGGGTGCGGGTGAAGGACGGGGCGGTGCGGCTGTCGGCGGCGGAGCTGGGGGAGCCGCTCGGGGAGCGGGCGACGCTGGTGCAGTTCTCGACCGCGTTCTGCCAGCCCTGCCGGGCGACCCGGCGGGTGCTGGCCGAGGTGGCCGGGATGGTGGACGGCGTGGCGCACGTCGAGCTGGACGCGGAGGAGCGGCTGGAGCTGGTCCGGCGGCTGGACGTGGTGCGGACGCCGACGGTGCTGGTGCTGGACGGCGGGGGCCGGGTGGTGCGGCGGGCGGCCGGGCAGCCGCGGAAGGCGGATGTGATCGCGGCGCTGGGCGCGGCGGTCTGAGCTTCGCCGGTCAGGGGCGGCCCGAGGCGGCCCGGGGCGGAAGGTTCGGCCGGGTCGGCTCCGAGGGGGCGGGAGGGGCGGTGGCGGGGCGCGCGGTCCGCGGTGGTGGTGAATCCGGTCACGCAAGGGTGGCCCCGTCGGGTGGAGCGGGGTGCGGCCTGGGGCAGGATGGCCCTGACGGCAGTGCAGTCGTCCCGTGTTCTCGGTGGTCGGCCGGGGTCCTTCCCGGGCCGGTCGCGGGGGTCGCGGGGCGCTCGGCCGGGACCGCGCGGCGTAAGCTACTGGCGAGTAGTGACCGTCGGGCTACTGGCGAGTATGCTGCCAGCAAGTTCCGGACCGGCACGGGAACACGCTGCCCGGAGCGGGTGCGTACCGTGTTCGCGCCCGCTTGCACAGCCGCAGCCGCCGGACGAGACCAGTACAGGAGACAGGCCGTGAGCTTGAGGATCGTTGTCTGTGTGAAGCACGTGCCGGACGCGACGGGTGACCGTCGTTTCGCGGACGACCACACCACCGACCGGGAGGGCGTG
>NZ_JBFBDO010000225.1:0-4105 GCF_040683335.1 Kitasatospora sp. NPDC093806 | reverse complement strand
AGCAGTGTGTCTCCGGTGACACGCAGGTGTTCGCCTCGCAGTTCACCGACCCCGCGGCCGGGGAGGTCGAGGACGAAACCGCTAAGGACTTTCCCCATGACCCTCACCAACTGGGGCGGCAACGTCACCATCGCCGCCCACGACGGCTGGACGCGCATCACGTCTCTGGAACAGCTGGAGTCGATGCTGACGTGCACGGAAGGAACGGTGCGCGTCCTCGGGTCCAGGTTCAGCTACCCGGCCCAGCTGCGCTGCCCGGTAGGCACTCGCGGCATCGTCCTCGACCTCCCCGGCCGCGGGGTCGGTGAACTGCGAGGCGAACACCTGCGTGTCACCGGAGACACACTGCTCGAAGACGTGTGGCGGGCATTCCGCAGCCACGGCCTGGAACCGGCCGCGTGCCCGCCCGTGATCACGAGCCAGACGGTCGCCGGAGCCCTCGCCACCGGCACGCACGCGCAGGGCCTGATCGGCGGCACATTCTCCGACTGCGTGGCCGCCATCGACCTCATGGACGGGACCGGCTCCCTGCACCGGCTCACCCCCGGTGGCACGGACTTCGACGCCACCATTCTCAGTCTCGGCTGCCTCGGTGTGGTCGTCGGCGTGGAGCTTCGCGGCCGGCCGGCAAGGGAGTTGCTCTGTACCCGCTTCACGGTGGCCGAGGACAGCCTGCCTGAAAGCTACGGCGCCTGGAACCGTAAATCCGTGGCCGCCAAGAGCTGGTGGTTCACCGAGCACCAGCTCGTGCACACCTGGGTCACCCACGACGACAGCTGGATGTCCACCGCCTCTGCTGCCTACGGGCCGGCTGACCTGGACCGCATCGTGACACGCACCCGCCGCCGACTGATGGCCGACATCGGCGACGGTCAGGGCCGGACACCGGCCGCCCGGACGTTGGAGAAGTTCCTCGGCGCGAGGGACTCCAAGGGGACGCTCCATGAGATCTTCAGAAACGGCATCCCCGCCCCGCAGCTGAACATGGAGATCGCCGTCCCCCTGGACGCCGTACCCGAGGCTTACGCCAGCCTCAAGGAACTCCTGCACGCCTCTCCGTACAAGCTGCACTACCCCGTCGTCCTGCGCACCACCAGCCCTGCCCGGGGCCACCTGAGCCCTGCGCAGGCAGTCCCGGCGACTTACTTCGGCTTCGTGTCCTACATGACCGCCGAGGGGGTGATCACCGCCGCACGTCCGTTGTTCGACGACATCCAGCGTTTGCTCTACAGCCTGGGCGGGCGGCCGCACTGGGGCAAGTACTTCACCCCAGAGCTCCTGCCGATCTCCAACACCGACGGCTTCCAACAGTTCCGCCGGGCAATCAGCAAGTTCGACCCACACCGGCGCTTCGAGAACGACACCTTCTACCGCACGCTCGGGGTCCCCCCGACACGGCCCCGAATCGACGAACCTGCGTGTCCAGCCCGCCCCGGCCTGCCGGGCCGGCGGGTGGAATCCGGCCCGACTGCGCCCACGCGACACCAGAGGTGAATCGCGGCGGCGTCACCGCCGTACTGTCAGTGCCTCTCCGCAGAATGAGCGGCATGACGAAGCCTTCCACCGTAGCGCCCGCTGTCGACCTTGCCGATGAGGCCGCCTATCTCGAAGCCGTCGTGCAGGCGCGGAAGGCCGCCGACGCCTACTACGGCGCCGGCGAATCGGGCCTGGACGACGACACCTACGACCGGCTGCTGCGCGGCATCACCGCCTGGGAGGACGCGCACCCCGACCGGATCGCGGCCGACTCCCCGTCGCAGCGGGTCGCAGCAGGGGTGACCGCCGGCGACATCCAGCACACCGTCCCGATGCTCAGCCTGGGGAACGTCTTCTCGGACGAGGAACTAACGGCTTGGGCCGTATCGCTGGAGCGACGGCTGGGCGGCGTGGCGGTGGCGGGCTGGGCGGTGGAGCCCAAACTCGACGGCGTAGCCTTGGCCGCCCGCTACCGCGACGGCCAGCTGGCTCGGCTGGTCACCCGGGGCGACGGGACGACCGGGGAGGACGTGTCCCACGCCATCGGGGACATCACCGGCCTGCCCATGACCCTGACCGAACCGGTCACGATCGAGGTGCGGGGCGAAGTCCTGATGACGGAGGCACAGTTCGCCGCCGCGAACGAGTTGCGGACCGCACACGGGGCCACCGCCTTCGCTAACCGCCGCAACGCCTCCTCGGGCTCGCTGCGCGCCAAGGACCGGGCCTACCGGATCGGGCAGACCTTCCTGGCCTACGCCGCGCTCACCGACCCTGAGCACACCGACGACCCCACTCTCGCCGGGCTCACCCACACGCAGTTGGTCGCCCGCCTGGCCGCCCTCGGGCTGGGGACCCCGGCCGGCACCGCGGTCGCCACCACGGCCTGCGCGACTCTTGACCAGGTCGTCGACCGGGTACGCGAGATCGGCGCCCTGCGTGCGGGGCTCGACTTCGAACTCGACGGGGCCGTGATCAAGGCCGACAGCCCCGCCGACCAGCTCCGGGCCGGGATGGGGTCCCGAACCCCGCACTGGGCCACCGCCTTCAAATTCCCGGCCGCCCAGAAGATCACCGTCCTACGCGCCGTGGAGTGGAGCGTGGGCCGCACCGGCGTGATCGCCCCCCGCGCTGTCCTCGACCCCGTCGACGTCGCGGGCACCACCATCACCTACGCCACTCTGCACAACCCAGCCGACATCGCCCGCCGCGGCCTGATGCTCGGAGACCACGTCATCGTCTACCGCGCCGGCGAAGTCATCCCCCGTGTCGAAGGCGCGGTCGCCGGCCTCCGCACCGGCGACGAACAGCCCATCGCTTTCCCCGAACTCTGCCCGCGCTGCGGCTCCGCCATCGACCGCACCCAGGAGCGCTGGCGCTGCGAGCGAGGACGCGCCTGCGGCCGGGTCGAGGCGCTCCGGTACGCCGTCGCCCGCGACGCCCTCGACATCGACGGCCTCGGCGAGAAGATCATCGTGCAACTCGTCGACAAGGGGCTCATCGAGGACTTCGCCGACCTGTTCACCCTCACCCACGACCAACTGCTCACCCTGGACCGCATGGGTGCCAAGAGCGCCGGCAACCTCATGACCGCCATCGAGACCGCCAAGACCAAACCACTCAACCGCGTCTTCTGCGCCCTCGGCATCCTGGGCACCGGCCGCTCCATGTCACTGCGCATCGCCACCCACTTCGGCTCCATGCAGGCCATCCGCGACGCCGATGCCGTCGCCCTCGAGCAGGTCGACGGCATCGGCAACGAGAAGGCCCCCGTGATCGTGGCGGAACTGGCCGACCTCGCCCCGCTCATCGAAAAGCTCCTCGCCGCAGGCGTGAACATGGACCAGCCCGGCTTCGTCCCACCCACTCCCTCAGATTCCGAGGCCGACACGGAGACGACCGCTCAGACGGCGGGCAGCGAGCTGCCCTTGTCCGGAATGACCGTGGTGGTGACCGGCGCGATGACCGGACCCCTGGCGAGCCACTCCCGCACGGAGATGACCGAGCTGATCACCAGAGCAGGAGGCCGTGCCTCTTCGAGCGTCTCGGCCCGTACCCACCTCGTCGTCGCCGGCGAGAACGCAGGCAGCAAGCTCGACAAGGCCCAGGCCTTGGGCATCGAAACCATCACCCCCGAACAACTCGCCGAGCGGCTCACCGACCATCTGTCGTGATCACGGATGAATACCCAGGCCTGACTCGGTGGGCGACGTGGTTGTCGTTCTGGTTCCGTCCGCCCCCGTCCAGGCGCCAGTGGAAGGCCCGGATCGCATCATGCGGCCCGGGCCGGCACTCGCTCCGGTGTTGGGCATCGTGTCCACATTCCCTCCCCTCGCCGTACTCCGGGCCTCGCCCGGAGCACGGCGTTCCCGGCGGCCCACACCCGAGCCACCGTGGAGCTCGCCCGGCCCGAGCCCCGCTCGGGCCGGGCGAGCCAACACACCTCCCCGGGCCCTCCCCCCACCCCCCACCCCCTCCCTCCCCGACCCCTGCCCCGCCAACCCGCAGAGGTCGGGGAGGAGAGGGTGGCCAGGGGTCACCCGTCCCCGCGGACGGTGGACCGGTTGAGGGCGCTGGGTGCGACGGTGCTGAGAACGGACCGGGTCGGTGACATCGCGGTGACGGGCGA
>NZ_JBFBDO010000224.1:0-4206 GCF_040683335.1 Kitasatospora sp. NPDC093806 | reverse complement strand
CCCCCGGCCGGACGCGTACCTGCGGACCGCGTCCGGCCGGGGCCGGAGAGCCCCGCCCGCCGGGGCCGGGCGTCACCCACGCCCCACTGGCATACGAACGGGGGAGCCATGCCTCTGACGACGACGCCCGCGCCCACAGGCGCCACGCGCACCACACACCGCCCGGACATCCGCCCGGACATCCGCCCGGACATCCGCCCGACCACCCGCCCCGGCACCGGCCCCGGCGCCGGCGCCGGCCTGGGAACGGTCCCCGGCCCGGGACCGGACGCCCGCCCCGGCCCGGGAGCGGTCCCGGGTCCGGACGCCCGCCCGGGGCCGGCCTCCGCAAGCCCGGGACCGGGGGCGGGGGCGGCCCTGACGCTGTCCGTACTCGTCGTCGAGGACGACACCCATACCGCCGAGAGCCGGGTGCGCGACCTGCAGCGCCAGGGCTACGCCGCCAGCCACGTCGCCACCGGCGCCCAGGCCCTGACCGCCCACCACCACGCCGACCTGGTCCTGCTCGGCCTCGACCTGCCCGACATCGACGGCCTGGAGGTGTGCCGGCTCATCCGCGCCACCGGCGACCGCCCCGTCATCTCCATCGCCGCCCACGACACCGAACTCGACCGCGTCCTGGCCCTGCAGGCCGGCGCCGACGACTGCGTCCTCGCCTCCTGCGGCATCCGCGAGATGCTCGCCCGCATCGAGGCCGTCCTGCGCCGCGCCCACCCCAGACCCCAGGCACCCCACACCATCTCCCTCAGCTCCCTGCACATCGACGGCAGCACCCGCGAGGTCCGCCTGGACGGACGCCAAGTCGTCCTGACCGCCAAGGAGTTCGACCTGCTCCACACCCTGGCCGCCGACCCCAAGAGCGTCCTGTCGCGCAAGGAGCTGATGGCGCGGGTGTGGGACACCACCTGGGCCGCCTCCAGCCGCACCATCGACACCCACGTCAGCAACCTGCGCGCCAAGCTCGGCGACAAGTGGATCATCACGGTCCACGGCGTCGGCTACCGCCTCGGCCGCGGCTGACCCCCGCCCACCCCACGCCCGCACCCATGCACCCACACCCACACCCACGGCCCACGCGCACCCATGCACCCGAGCCCGCCCACACCCGCACCCACGCGCACCCATGCACCCGAGCCCGCCCGCACCCACGCGCACGCGCCCGTCCGCTCACGCCCGCACCCGCACGCGCTCACGCCCGCACCCGCGTGTCCGCCCGTGCCGGTGTCCGTGTCCGCCCGTACCCCCCGTCCGTATCCGCCGCCGGCAAGCGGTGCGGCATTTCGCCGGGAAATGCCCCGGACGCGTCGCCGGAAAAAGGCGGGGATACCGCCCCCTTCCCGCGCGTGCCCGCAATCGTATTCGCGGCCCGCGGGCGGGGAATTCTTCGCACGGTCCATCGCCGCCGACGTTGTGCTGACAGTCCTTGACAAACTCCCGACATGAGGAATGTTGCCCTGCCGGGCCGGGTGCGGCCAGGATGTTCACCAGCGCGCACCGCACCGAAGCGCTCCGGCCCGAAAGCCCGCACCCCAACTCCCCGGCCCCGGCCGCGGGGTGGGGGAGCGGAATTCACGAGACCGGGGCCCGATCCGGGGAAAAACAAGCCTCCCGGATACAGGAGGAGGGAAACGCACATGGCAACGACAGAACAGACGGAACAGACGGAACAACCGGAGAAACTCCCGGTACTGCCGCTCATATCCGATGCGACACTGCGGGATTCCGCCCACATGGCGGGCGTCGAATTCGGTCCCAGGGACGCCGCCGCGATCGCCCGGCTGCTGGTGAAGACCGGCGTCTCGCTCGTCGAGGTGGGCATGGTCGCCGGCCCCGGCTCCAAGGACGCCGACCTCGTCGAGGCCACGCACGAGGCCGTCGGCCCCGAGCGCAGCATGACGCTGGTGGTCGTGCGCGACCGCCAGCAGGTCGCCCGCGCCCTGGACGAGGCGCAGCGCCTGGGCGTGCGCCACATCATGTACTCCATCCCCACCTCGGAGCAGCACGCCCGGCTCAAGCTCGGCTCTCCCAGCGCCAAGTTCCTGCACACGCTGGCCCGCTCCGCGATCACGCAGGCCAAGGAGCGCGGCTTCCACGTCACGTTCAGCGGCGAGGACGCGGCCCGCACCCCGGCCGGGCGGCTGGTGCCGTACGTGAGCGCGGGCTTCGAGGCGGGCGCGGACCGCTTCCGTCTGGCGGAGACCGTCGCCTACCTGTCGCCGTGGCAGATGCAGGACGTGATCGCGGACCTGACCGCGATCGACGGTTCCGAGATCGAGATCCACTCCCACAACATGCTGGGCATGGCGGTCGCCAACTCCCTGGCGGCGGTACGCGCCGGCGCGCGGTGGATCTCGGCGACCGTCGGCGGGATCGGCGAGCGCGGCGGCAACGCCCCGCTCGCGGAACTGCTGACGTCGCTGCGCGTCATCCACGGCGACACCCGCTTCGACCTCACCCACCTGACCGAGCTGTCGCGGATCGCGCTCAAGGGCGCGGGGTTGGGCGAGGCGTTCCAGTCCGGGCCCACCACCTCGCACGCCTTCGCCTACGAGCTGCCCGGCCAGCTCACCCACCCCGAGGCCTACGAGACGCTGCCGGCCGAACTCGTCGGCAACAGCCGCGAACTGCTCGTGCGCACCCGCCTCACCCCCGCCCTCGTCAACTGGGCGCTCGCCGACTCCGGCGTCTTCGTCGACACCGAGGCGTTCACGCCCTGGCTGATCGAACGCCAGGAGAGCAACGGCGCCCCGCTGCTGGACCGCGACGCGATCCGCAAGGCCGCCATCGAGTTCCAGGCCGCCTGACCGCGCGCCCCGCACCCCAGGGCGCACCCCGCACCGAGCGGCGTCACCGGCGCCGTCCGCACCACCGCGCACCACCCGCACCGAGCGGCGTCACCGGCGCCGTCCGCACCACCCCGCACCACCCGCACCACCCCGCACCATCCGCACCGAGCGGCGTCACCGGCGCCGAGCGGCGCCGATCCGCACCACCGCGTGCCACCGGCACCCAACCGCACCACCGCACCACCGCACCACCGCGCCACCGCCCCCTTCTGTCCCGATCCCGTGGAGTCACCCATGTCCACCGCCACCCTGTCCGGCGTCTGCCCCGAGTGCGAGACCGACCTGACCGTGCCACCGGTCGTCCAGGGCGAGACCCTCGCCTGCCCCGAGTGCATGCTCACCCTGCGCGTCGAGGACGTCCGAGGCGGCCAGCTGACCCTGCAGATGGTCGAGGTCTCCCTGCGCGACTGGGGCCAGTAGAAATGGCCCGCACCGTCGCCGTCGTCGCCGACCGCATCGCCTGGGAGGAACGCCGCCTCATCGAGGCCGGCCCCGCCCAGGGCCTGAGCGTCGACTGGGTCAACGACGAGTCCCTGTGCCTGGGCGCCGCCGACACCACCGCCCTGCACGGCTACGACGCCGTCCTGGTCCGCAGCCGCAGCTACACCCGCGGCGGCCTGGTCGCCACCCTCGCCGAAGCCGCCGGCCTGCCGGTCCTCAACTCCGCCCGCGCCATCAACGCCTGCGAGAACAAGGCCCTGCTGCGCACCGTGCTGCGCACCGCGGGGATCCCCGTCCCGGACTTCCGCCTGGTCCTGTCCCGCAAGGACTTCGCCAAGGCCCTTCAGGAGCTGGGCACCCCGGTGGTCCTCAAGCCGATCTTCGGCGGGATGGGCAAGCGCGTCACCCTGATCCGGGACAGCGACATCGCGCACTCGGTCTACGACTACGTCGAGGACCTCGGCCACGCCTTCGAACAGGCCTGCCTGGTCGAGCCGTTCCTGGCCGGCGGTTCCTCGGTGCGCTGCCTGGTGGTGGGCCGCGAGCTGGTCGGCGCGGCGGAGTTCGCCACCGCCGGGACCGACTGGCGCAACAACGCGGCCCTGGGCAACCACAGCAGCGCCCTCGCCCACGACCCGGACGTCGTCAAGATCGTGGACGCGGTGGTCGGCGAACTGGGCGCCGGCATCTACGGCATCGACCTGTTCCGCACCGGCGACGGCTACGTCGTCAACGAGGTCAACCACGCCCCGGGCTTTAGGGCCGTGGCCGGTGCCACCGGCGTCGACATCCCCGCCGCCGTCGCCGCCTACGTCCAGGAGCTCCTCGCCTGAACCGACCCGCCTGAACCGACCCCCTTCCAGGGCCACCCGGCCCCGGGGCCGCCGTCCCCCGCGGCCCCGCGGCCACCCCGGTCCCG
>NZ_JBFBDO010000223.1:0-4274 GCF_040683335.1 Kitasatospora sp. NPDC093806 | reverse complement strand
GCGCTACAGCCAGCTCGCGGCGGCCCTGGTCGTCCTCGCGGTCGCGCTGAACCCGCTGGCCGCCCTGTTCGCCGGCGCCACCGCGCTCGCCGTCCGGTTCGGCCAGCGCGGCTCGCTGGCCTCCTTCGTCGAGTACTGGAAGAGCATGGCGGGCGAACGCCGCAAGTCCGCCTACCTGCGGACCGCCGCGGTCGACGCCTCCGGCGGCAAGGAGATCCGGCTGCTCGGCGCGCTGCCCTGGTTCCGCGCCCGCTACCGGGCCGAGGCCGTCGGCTACCTCGCCCAGCTCTGGCAGGAGCGCCGCCGGCTGCTGCTGCGCCCGTTCCTCGGGCTCGCCGCGGTGGCCGTCATCGGCGGCGCGGGCGCCTTCCTGGTGCTCGCCGTCGCGGTGCCTGCCGGCGAGGACGGCGCCCTCGCGCTCGCCCTGACCGTGCAGTGCGTGCTCATCCCGCTCCGCTTCGGGGTCTACTTCCCGGAGAGCGACGTGCAGACCCAGTACGGGATGCTGGCGCACCGGGCGCTCACCGACTTCGAGGAGCAGGCCGGCCGGGAGCCCAGGCCCGAACAGCCGCGCCCGGTCCCGCACCCGACCGAGGGCATCGCCTTCCGCAAGGTGTCCTTCGGCTACCCCGGCGCGAGCCGGCAGGTCTACCGGGGGCTCGACCTGGTGCTGCCCGCCAACCGCTCCACCGCCGTGATCGGCCTCAACGGCGCGGGCAAGACGACCCTGGTCAAGCTGCTCGCCCGGGTCCACGAACCGGACGCGGGCGCGATCGAGGTCGACGGCGTGCCGCTGACCGACCTCGACCCGGCCGAATGGCGCCGCCGGCTGGCGGTCGTCTTCCAGGACTTCAACCGCTACGAGCTGACCCTCGCCCAGAACGTCGCCCTCGGCGCGCCGCACCTCCCGGCGGACCGGGCGGCCGTCACCGCCGCCCTGACCCGGGCCGGCGCCGGGGAGGTCCTGAACGCCGTCGGCCTCGACACCGTGCTGTCCGCCGCCTACCGGGACGGGCGGGACCTCAGCGGCGGCCAGTGGCAGCGGGTGGCCCTGGCCCGCGCGCTGTACGCCCTGGAGGGCGGCGCCGAGGTGCTGGTCCTCGACGAGCCCACCGCCCAGCTCGACATCCGCGCCGAAGTGGCCTTCTACGAGAGCTTCCTGGAACTCACCCGGGGGATCACCAGCGTGGTGATCTCGCACCGGTTCTCCACCGTCCGGCGGGCCGACCACATCGTGGTGGTGGACAACGGCGTGGTGATCGAGAACGGCGACCACGAGAGCCTGCTGCGGGCCGGCGGCCGGTACGCGGAACTCTTCCGCCTCCAGGCCGACCGCTTCGATCAGGCCGCCGACCCCGACCAGCCCGCCGACCCCGATCAGGCCGCCGACCCCGACCGGAGCCCCGACGGAACCACCGACGACCGCCCGGGAGTTCTGCGATGAAGGACCTGCTGCGCGCCGTATCCCACTTCACCCGGCTGTCCTGGCGGATCGACCGCCGCCGGCTGATCACCGGCCTGGGCCTGCTGCTGCTCGGCTGCCTCGCCACGCCCGCCCTGGCGGTCGCCCTCAAGCACCTCACCGAGGCCGTGCTGGCCGGCGACGGCGGCCCGGCCGCCGGCTTCGCGCTGGCCGCCGCGCTGCTGCTGGTCGCCGAGCTGATGCTGGGCCACTTCGCCCACCTGCACTACTTCGAACTCGGCGAACTGGAGGAGGTCGAACTCCAGACCCGGCTGCTCGACGCGGCCGGCGGCCCGGACACCCTGGAGCGCGTCGCCGGACCGGAGTTCGCCGACGCCCTGCACCTGGTCCGGGAGGACGTGGTCAAGACCCGGGCGGCCCTGGAGGCCGTCCTGCAACTGGTCGCCATCGGCCTGCAGACCGTGCTCACCATGCTGCTGCTGGCCCGGGTCCAGCCCGTCCTGGCGCTGCTGCCGCTGCTCGCGGTGCCCCCCGTGCTGGCCGGACACCGGGCCCAGGAACTCGTCGAACGCGCCAAGAAGCGCAGCGCCGAGGACTCCCGCCGCACCCGCGACCTGCTCCGGCTCGCCACCGCCCCCGGCCCGGCCGGCGAGATCCGGCTCTCCGGTGCCGGCCCCGAACTCCGGCGCCGGCAGGCCGAGTCCTGGCGGGCCGCGAGCGGCGTCCTCAACCGCGCCCAGTGGGGGGCGGCCGGCCTGCGCGCCGTCGGACAGCTGCTGTTCGCCGCCGCCTACGCCGGCGCGCTGCTGATCACCGTCGGCGCGGCCCTGGACGGGCGGATCGGGCTCGGCGACGTCGTCCTGGTCATCACCCTGACCGTGCAGATCAGCACCCAGACCGCCGCCTTCCTCGGACTGTTCGGCGTCCTCCAGGGCGCCGGCCGCACCGTGCGCCGGCTGGCCGGGCTGGCCGCCGACGAATCCGGCGGCGCGGCGGACCCCGCCCCGGCGACGGCCGCCGGGGTACCGGCCCGGCTGGAGCGCGGGATCCGCTTCGAGCACGTCTCCTTCCGCTACCCCGGCGCCGACCACCCCGTCCTGGACGACGTCAGCCTGGACATCCCGGCCGGTGCCACGATCGCCCTGGTCGGCGAGAACGGCGCCGGGAAGAGCACCCTGGTCAAGCTGCTCTGCGGCCTCTACCGGCCGACCGGGGGCCGGATCCTGGTCGACGGCACCGACCTCGCCGAACTCGACGGCGCGGCCTGGCGGGAACGCGTCGCGGCGCTGCTCCAGGACTTCGCCCGCTACGAACTGCCGCTGCGCCAGACCGTCGGCCTCGGCGACCTGCGCCCCGGCCGGGAGCCCGGCGACGACGACACCGCCCTCGCCGCCGCGCTGCGCAAGGCCGACGCCGAGTCCATCGTCGGCGCCTTCCCGCAGGGCGCCGACCAACTGCTCGGCAAGGGCTACGGGGACGGCGCCGAACTCTCCGGCGGCCAGTGGCAGAAGCTGGGCCTGGCCCGCACCCTGCTGCGCCCGGCACCCCTGCTGCTGGTCCTCGACGAGCCCGCCTCCGCCCTGGACGCGGAGGCCGAACACCTCCTGTTCGACGGCTACGGCGCCACCGCCCGCACCCGGGCGGCGGCCCACGGCTCCGTCACCGTCCTGGTCACCCACCGCTTCTCCACGGTGAGCCGCGCCGAACGGATCCTCGTCCTGGCCGGCGGCCGGGTCCGGGAGTGGGGCACCCACGAGGACCTGATGGCCCGCCCCGGGCTCTACGCGGAGCTGTACGCGCTGCAGGCCGGCGCCTACGCCTGACCCGCCGGCCCCACCGCCGCCGCCGACCCGCCCGACCCCCCCTTCACGCACACCCGGCCGGGGTGCCGCCCGCACCCCGGCGGGGCGCCCCGCCGTCCGTCCGTCCGGGCTCCACCCTGCTCCACCCCTGCTCCACCCCTGCTCCACCCCAGCCGTCCCCAGCGTCCGTCCCAGTCATGAATCGAGATCCATCGCCGCAGTCCCGGAAAGGCAGGAACCTTGTACACCCGTGATCCCATCGACCGGACCGACACCCCAGTGGGCGTCGCCGGCGACACCGAACTCGCCCGGATCTGGGCCGAACTGATCACCATCTCGGCCCGCCCCGACCTCGCCGAGGACGACCCACCCGGGCCGGGCCTCGCCCGGGCCCTGGGCGTGGTCGACGACGGCATCCTCTCCAAGGGGCCGGGCGGCGCCCGCTCCGTCCCCTCCGCCGGCGCGATCTTCCCCTACGACATCCTCGTCGCGGACCGCTCCGGGCCGGGCCCCGCCGTCCTCCACCGGCTCGACCTCGACCGCCGGCTCTGCGTGCGCACCGCCACCGGGCCGGAGCTGGACGCGATCCTCGCCGAGGTCGCCGACGACGCACGCTCGGTCCTCGTCCTGATCGCCGTCCGCCCCTGGCTGTCGATCCGCAAGTACGGCCCGCGCGGCTACCTCTACGCGCAGATCGACTCCGGGCACGCGGCCACCAACCTGCTCGGCACCGCGCTCGACCACGGCGCCGCCCGGCTGCGCCTCGCGGTGCCCCGCCGGCGGCTGGCCGAGGCCCTGGTCGACCACCTGCCGTACCGGGAGATCCACTCCGTCCTGGAGCTGTCCGCCCCGGAACCGGACCTGGCCGTCCCCGCCCCGGCGGGCTGGGGCTACCTGCGCCAGGACCGCCCGGCGCCGCTGGAGAGCACCGGCCGGCTCGAAGCCGTCTGCTGGGCCGGCATCCCCTGCCGGTTCGGACACCGTCGTCCTGGTGGTCGAGCGACTGCTCGACCAGGGCGATCCGTACGCGATGACCGCGATGGACCTCG
>NZ_JBFBDO010000222.1:0-4334 GCF_040683335.1 Kitasatospora sp. NPDC093806 | reverse complement strand
GTCGGGGATCGCGCGGAACATGTTGCCGAGCGGGGCGGTGCCGAAGCCGAGCTTGCCGGGGAGGAGTTCCTTGAGGGACATGGTGGTGCCTTTTCCGAACGGGGGGTGCGGGGGAACGCAAGGGCGAGCAATAAATGCAGGCGCGCTTTGCATGCTTTAACAATAGTTGCAGACGCTGGCTAATGCAAGCCTCGGAGGGCGCGCATGCACGGCGGAACGGGCGAAGCCCGCTGCGGACCGGCCGGGAGGGGCCGGACCACAGCGGGCTTCCGGGGGTGTGCGGGGTCGGTCAGTTGAACTCGTCCGGGTGCGGGCCGGTGCGCAGGCCGCGGTCGGTGGCGCCGATGGCGGCCATGTCCTCCTCGGTCAGCCGGAAGTCGAAGACGTCCAGGTTCTGGCGGATGCGCGCCGGGGTGACGGACTTCGGGATGACGATGTTGCCGAGCTGGAGGTGCCAGCGCAGCACCACCTGGGCGGCGGACTTTCCGGTGCGGGCGGCGATCGCGGTGATCACCGGGTCGTCCAGGACGGCGCCCTGGGCGAGCGGGCTCCACGCCTCGGTGGCGATGCCGTGCTCGGCGTGGAAGGCGCGCAGCTCGGCCTGCTGGAGGCCGGGGTGCAGCTCGACCTGGTTCACGGCCGGTACCAGCGAGCCGCTGTCCAGCAGGCGTCGGAGGTGGGCGGGCTGGAAGTTGGAGACGCCCGCGGCGCGGATCCGGCCCTCGGCGGCGAGGCGCTCGACGGCGCGCCAGGAGTCCGGGTAGAGGTCGTGGGCCGGGGTGGGCCAGTGGATCAGGTAGAGGTCGATCCGCTCCAGACCGAGCTTGGCGAGGCTGGCGTCGAAGGCGCGCAGCGTGGCGTCGTAGCCCTGGTCGGCGTTCCACAGCTTGGTGGTGACGAACAGCTCCTCGCGCGGCAGGCCGGAGGCGGCCAGGGCCCGGCCGACGCCGGTCTCGTTGCCGTAGATCGCGGCGGTGTCGATGCTGCGGTAGCCGGCCTCCAGGGCGGAGGTGACGGCGGCGGTGGTCTCGTCGTCGGGGACCTGGAAGACGCCGAAGCCGAGCTGGGGGATCTCGACGCCGTTGTTGAGCTTCACGGTGGGGATGCCGGGGTTGTTCATGGTGCGCGCTTCTCCTGGAAGGGACGGGGGGAACAGGGAGGGGGGAACGGGGGGTCGGTCAGTGGTGGACGGCGACGGGGGTGGGAGCGGCGACGAGGGCGCTCGCCCCCGCGGGGGTGCGGCGTTCCAGGGCGGCGGACCAGACGGCCAGCAGGAGCGCGGCGCCGGCGAGCAGCGCGCCGACCCAGTTCGGGGCGGTGTAGCCGAGGCCGGCCGCGATCACCTGGCCGCCGAGCCAGGCGGCGAGGGCGTTGCCGAGGTTGAAGGCGCCGATGTTGACGGCGGAGGCCAGGGTGGGCGCGCCGTGCGCCTGGTCCAGGACCCGCTTCTGCAGCGGTGGGACGGTGGCGAAGCCGAGCGCCCCGACGAGCAGGATGGAGACCGCGGCGAGGATCTTGTTGTGCGCGGTGAGGGTGAACAGGGCCAGCACGACGGCGAGTCCGCCGAGGGAGGCGTAGAGCATCGGCATCAGCTTGCGGTCGGCGAACCTGCCGCCGAGCAGGTTGCCGAGGAACATCCCGACGCCGAACAGCACCAGCAGCCAGGTGACGGCGCCGTCCGAGTACCCGGCGACCTGGGTCATCATCGGGGCGATGTAGGTGATCGCCGCGAAGACCCCGCCGAAGCCGAGGACGGTCATCGCCATGGCGAGCAGGACCTGGGGGTTGCGGAACGCCGTGAGCTCGCGGCGCAGGTGGGCGCCCTCGGGGCGGGGCATGGCGGGGACCAGCCTGGCGATCCCGAGCAGGCCGACCACGCCGAGCGCGGCGACGACGGCGAAGGTGACGCGCCAGCCGACGGCCTGGCCGATGAAGGTGCCCAGCGGCACGCCGACGATGTTGGCGACGGTGAGGCCGGTGAACATCGTGGCGATGGCACCGGCCTTCCGGTCGGGGGCCACGAGGTCGGCGGCGACCACCGAGCCGATGCCGAAGAAGGCGCCGTGGGCGAGGGAGGCCACGATGCGGCCGGCGAGCATCACGCCCATGCTCGGCGCCGCGGCGGAGAGCAGGTTGCCCACCACGAACAGGCCCATCAGGACCATGAGCATCGTCTTGCGGCCGATCCGGGTGCCGAGCACCGTCATCAGCGGGGCGCCGATGACGACGCCGATCGCGTACCCGGTGACCAGGAGTCCGGCGGAGGGGATGGACACCCCGTAGTCGCCGGCGATCTCGGGCAGCAGGCCCATGACCACGAACTCGGTCGTGCCGATCCCGAAGGCCCCGATCGCCAGGGCCAGGAGCGCGAGTGGCATGGTGCCCTCCATACGATTGCTGTTGCGCCTTACGTGCTCCGACAATAGTTGCAGGCGCTGGCAATGTGCAAATGCGGGCATTTGCTCATCGCTTATCCTGGAGGACGTCACACCCGTAAGGAGCCGCCCCCATGACCGCCACGGACCCCGCGCTGACCGCCCTCGCCAACGGCTGGGCCGCCCTCTACCTGCTGGCCGGCCGGATCGAGGCGCAGATCGAGCGCGCCCTCCAGGCCGGACACGACCTGAGCGTGCGCGAGTACTCACTGCTCGACGTGCTCAGCCGCCAGCACGACGGCGAGGGCGGCCACCTGCAGATGAAGCAGGTCGCCGACGCGGTGGTGCTCAGCCAGAGCGCCACCACCCGCCTCGTCACCCGGCTGGAGGACCGCGGCCTGCTCTCGCGCTACCTCTGCGCGACCGACCGCCGCGGCATCTACACCGACGTGACCGGGCCCGGCCTGGAGCTCCTGGAGGCGGCCCGGCCGACCAACGAGGCCGCCCTCCGGGAGGCGCTGGACGAGGCCGCCCGGAACCCCGAGCTGGCGCCGCTGGTCGCCACCGTCGAGGAGATGAACAGGTCGCGACGACTCCCGGAGCCCGCCGCCACCACCTGAGCACCGGGCACCGGGCACCGAGCACGACGAAGCCCCGGGACCTCGCCAAGGCGGGCCCCGGGGCTTCGTGCCGACCACGCCCGGACCGGGGGCGGGACCACCGCGTCCCCTCAGGCCGGACCGTCGGCCACGCCGTCGACCGCGTCCCAGGCCTCGCGGTGGGCGAGCACCTCGGGCATGTTCTGCTCGGCCCAGCCCTTGATCGCCGTCAGCAGCGGGAGCAGCCCGGTGCCGAGCGGGGTGAGCGCGTAGTCCACCCGGACCGGCACGGACGGGGTGACCGTGCGGGTGAGCAGGCCGTCGCGCTCCAGGGCCCGCAGGGTCTGGGTGAGCATCTTCTCGCTGACCCCGGCGAGCCGGCGGCGCAGCTCGCTGTAC
Organism: Kitasatospora sp. NPDC093806; assembly: GCF_040683335.1. Classification (NCBI taxonomy): domain Bacteria; kingdom Bacillati; phylum Actinomycetota; class Actinomycetes; order Kitasatosporales; family Streptomycetaceae; genus Kitasatospora; species Kitasatospora sp. NPDC093806. The sequence goes on along the minus strand of NZ_JBFBDO010000222.1, from coordinate 961 downwards.
CGCCGCGGGCCGTCGGCCAGGGCGTTGACGATCAGGCTGACCCACTTGTCGCCGATCCGGTCCAGCAGCTGGCGGGCCGGGCACTCGGCGAGGTAGGCGTCGAAGCCGGCCCGCTCGGCCTCGCGGCGCTGGGCGGCGGTCGTGGTCGCCATGGGCTCTCCTCCCCGTGCGGTACGCACTTCCGGGTGCGTACTTCCTGACGGAGAGCAACTCTCCCTAGGTTGGGCGGTGTTGGCAAGCCCCGCCGGACGCACCCGGGGGGCGGAGCCCGCCGAGAGGAGTCGTGTGATGCGTGCCGTCGTCGTCCGTCGGTTCGGTGGCCCGGAGGCCCTGGAACTGATCGAGGTGCCCGTCCCCGAGCCCGGCCCGGGCCAGGTGCGGATCCGGGTGGAGGCCGCCGCGGTCAACCCGGTGGACGCGGTGACCCGCGCCGGGGTGCTCACCGGGGCCGGTCTGCTGGCCCCGCGCGAGAGCGTGGGCCTCGGCTGGGACGCGGCCGGCACGGTGGACCGGGTCGGGCCCGGGGTGACCGGCTTCGCGGCCGGCGACCGGGTGATCGGGCTCCGCGACCGGCTGGACGTGCCGCTCGGCGCCTACGCCGAGCACCTGGTGCTGGACGCCGCCGCGCTCGCCCCCGCCCCGGCGGGCGTGCCGCTGGACCGGGCGGCCACCCTGCCGCTCAACGGGCTGACGGCGCTCCAGGCGCTGGACCTGCTCGGCCTGCCGGCCGGTTCGACCCTGCTGGTCACCGGCGCGGCGGGCGGGGTGGGCGACCTCGCGGTGCAACTCGCGGTGCTGCGCGGGCTGAAGGTGGTGGCGGTGGCCGGCCCGGAGGACGCCGCGCGGGCCGAGAAGTCGGGCGCGACGTGGTTCGTGCCGCGCGACGCGGCCGACCTGGCCGCCGAGGTCCGCGCGCTGGTGCCCAGCGCGAACTCGACCGAGCCGTCGGCGGCCAGCAGCA
>NZ_JBFBDO010000221.1:0-4480 GCF_040683335.1 Kitasatospora sp. NPDC093806 | reverse complement strand
GAGCGGACGGCGCGCCGGTCGCCGATCGGCACGCCGGCGGCGCGCAGTGGCTGGTCGCGGCGGCCGCCGTGCTGGACGGCCGGACCGTCGCCGCCGCCCGCGACCTGTGGGTGCTGCCACTGATCGCCCCCACCGCCGACGCCCAGGCCCTGGCCCGCGACACCCTCGCCGAACTCATCGAGAAGGCCGCCAATCGGAGCCTCGCGCACGCCGCCGAGGAACTCTCGCGCAGCACGGCCGCCCGCGCCGAACGGCTCGCCCGTACCGGCGCGGCCCTGCTCGCCGAGCACCGCGACCTGCCCGAGGGCCGCGACTCCCGGCTGCGCCTGGAGGCCGCCCTGCGGGAGATCGACGCGGGCTTCGCCGCGGCCGACCTGCCTGCCGCGCTGGCCGGCATACGGGCCGAACTGGTCGCGGCGGTCGCGCCCTCGTGACGTCCGTACCCCTGCCCGTCGCGCCGCCCGCCACCGGGTCGTCGCTCACCGGTGTGCCCGTTGCCCGCTCGGACGGTGCACCGCCCGCCGGTGTGCCCGCCGTCCCGCTGCGCTGGGAGCGCCGTGAGCCGCCGCTGACGCCCGCCGCCGTGCTCGCGGTCGGCGACGCCGTCCCCGCGCTGGCCGCCGCCACCCGGGAACGGCTCGCCGATGGGGCCCGGCTCGGCGTCCTCGCCGACGATGACGTGCTGCTCGTCCTCGGGGCGGAGACCGACCTGCCGTGGTCGGACGGCGCCCGCTACCTCGGCCGCGACGGCGAGTTGCTGGTGCCCACCACCGCCCGCCCGCTGCCCGCCGCCCCGCTGTGGCGCGCCGCCCTCGGCGCGGCACCCGGCGAGCTCTGCGTGCTCACCCCCGACCACGCCCTCGTCGCGCCGGTTCCCGCCCCCGCCACCGACCCGGAGGCGCTCACGCCGTACACCCGGAGGGCGGAGCGGTGAGCGCCGTACACCGACGTCCGGTCACCGTGACCCCCGCACCCCATTCCTGGAGGGTCGGCCGATGAGCGGCGCCCGTATGCCGGTCGGGCTCGCCTCCTGGGCGGGCTCGCTGTCCGCGCCGAGACCCGAACTCGCCGTTGCCCTTGGCTCGTTGCTGCGTCGGCTGGGCGTCCCCGCCGCGTGCCGACGGCCCGCGCCCGCACCCCACTCCCGGAGGGTCGGCCGATGAGCGGCGCCCGTATGCCGGTCGGGCTCGCCCCATGGGCGGGTTCGCTGTCCGCGCTGAGCCCCGAACTCGCCCTCGCGCTCGGCCCGTTGCTGCGCCGGCTGGACGCCCTCGTCGGCACCCGCGAGCCGGTGCCGGACGCCGGACCGGGCGACCCGGAGGGGCTGGGCGGGATCGGCCGGTCCGGGCGGCCGGACCAGCTGCTGCCCGGCGAATGGCTGCTCGCCGAAGAGCACCCCGACGAGTTCCTGCGCCGCTACGTCGACGGCGAACTCCTCTACCTCGCGCCAGAGTTCAGCACCCCCACCAGCCGCGGCCGGACGGTCGCCCTGGTGGACGCCGGACCGACCCAGGCGGGCGCGGGCCGGCTGGTCCAGCTCGCCGCGCTGCTCGTGCTGCACCGGCGGGCCGCCGCGCGCGGCAGCGAGCTGCTGGTGGGCGTCCTCGGCGACGAGCCCGGCGCGTGGCTCACCGGCGAATCCGCCGAGTCCGCCGAGCTCGCCGAACTGCTGCCCGCCTGGCTGCGCTCCCGCCGCACCGCCGACCCGACCCCCGAGGACGTGCACCGGGCCGCCACCGCCCTCGACGCCGCCGACCAGGCCTGGCTGCTCACCTCGCCCCGCCTCGCCGACCTGCTCTCGTCCGGGCGGCCCGCCACTCTCCCGAGGGTCCTGGCGAGCGAGGCGAGCCGCTGGGGCGAGGCCGGCGCCACCCACGTGACCGTCCGCCTCGACCACGCCGCGCTCGAACTCCCGCTGCCCGCCGGGGACATCGCCGTCCGGGCGCTGCGCGGCAAGGAGTTCCGCCGGAGTGGCCCGGTCGTCGGCACGCTGCCCGTGTCCGCGACGACGGCCGACGCGCCTGGGGGCCTGCTGCCCGTCTTCAACTCCGAGGCCACCACCCTGCTCATGCGGGGTGCGCGCCAGGGGATGCTGCTCGCCGTCGAGGTGCGCGACCCCGACCGGCGCGACGTCGCCCTCGTCCAGCCCAAGCAGCACCGGATGAACGGGCCGGTGATCGCCGCCGCCCGGATCGGCCGCCGCCTGATCGCCCTGCACCTCTCCCGGGGCCGGGTGCTCCGGTACGTCAGCGGCCGCGCGCTCGGGACACCCGGCGAGTTCGCCGTCGACCCGGCCGAACTCGGCCTCGACGAAGCCCTGTTGGCGGAGCTGGCGGACCGCCCGGTGCTGCCGCTGCTGCGCGCCGGTGACGACCTGCTGATGCCGCTCGCCGGCCGCTGGCGCCGGTTCGCGTCCGACGGCACGGTCACCGACGACGGCCCGGTCGCGCCCGGTGCCGAGGGCCCGCTGCACTTCGACCGGTTCCGCGAACCCCGGCTGTTCGGCGGGGTGTTGCCGCCGGAGACCGCGCGGGCCCGGCACCTGGTGCACGCGGGCGGCGCGGTCGCCTGGTCGGAGGACGGCAAGGACTGGACGGCGCTGACCAAGGTGGGCGATGAGCGGCGGATCGCCTTCCAGGATAACGCCGAGGTGATCGGCCTGGTCCTCGACCGCGAAGAACCGGTGCTGATCACCCGCTCGCCCGGCGGCCGCCTGGTGCGCGCGGTGCGCGCCGACGGTGTCCGCACGCTGATCGGGTTCTCCGCTCCGCTCGCCGTGCCCACCGTGCACCCCACCCTGCCGCTGATCGCCGCCGAGACCAAGCCGGGCCGACTCGTCATCGGCGACCCCACCACCGGCCGGATCCACCACATGATCGGGAGTGCCGAATGAACGCCGCCGGCGCCGGCGCCAACGCCGCGGGCTTCGTCCTGGACGTGCCCCTGATCGGCCCGGCGGAGGCCGCGGACCGGGTCCTCGCACTCTGGAGCGAGGGTGCACGCCTGCGCGAACTCCCGGACGGCTGCTGGCTGTTGACACTCCCCGAGGAGGTCCCGTTCCGCCCGGACCGGGCACCCGGCGTGCCGCTGGAGCGTCGTCGCACCGGCGCGTTGGCGGCGACCGGGACGCCGGCCGGGGCGGACGCCGGGACAGAGGCCGAACCGGCCCCGGCCGGACAGCTCGTGCTCACCCGAGGCGGGCAGGCGGTCACCCACACCATCGCCGAACTGCCCGAAACCGACCCGTCCGGTTGGCTCTCCCTCGCGGGCCTCACCCTGCACCGCCCGCGCCCGGTCGGCGCGGCCCCGGCCCCCGAGGCCGCGCCGGTGGACGAGGCCCTCCCCGCGCCCGGCCGGCCGGACCTGCGGGCGGTGGCGGGCATCAAGCCGCCCTCCGAGCGCGCCCGTCGGCTGATCGCCGACGCCCCTGGCTCCGACACCCCGGGTTCCGGCGCCTCCGGTGCCCGGTCCCGGTGGCGCGCCGTCCTGCGGTGGCCGGCCCGGCCCGCCATCTCCTCCGGCTCGCTCGCCTACACCGTCGTCATCCTCCTCCTGGCGGTGCTGCCGGGCCTGTTCCTGGCCACCGACCTGGTCCGGCTGATCCAGGAACGCGGCTTCAGCCTGGGCGGCGTCTGCTTCGCCGTCCTCGTCGGATCGGTCGTCTACCGCCTGCTCCCCGGCCTGCCCGGGGACGGCGCCGCTTCCGCCGGGACCGCCGCCGCCGGGACCGCCGCCGGGACCTCCGCCCGTGCTCCCAGGCGCCGTGCCCGCCGCCCGCTCCTCGGCCACCTGCTGGCCCGCCTCACCCTGCACACCCCGGCCGCCCGCCTGCTCTACGGGCGGCACATGCGCTACCTGCACGACCTGACCCGCGCCTTCGAACAACAGCGCTGGGAGGACGCCCTGCGCGACGCCTTCCCGCTCGCCGCCCCGGACAAGAAGCCGGACATGACGCCCGGCACCAAGACCGAGGACGCGCGCACCTGGCTCTCCCTCGCCCTGCCCCGCCGCTTCACCGGCGCGCTGCGCCCCACCCCGCAGGGCAAGACCACGACCACCGCGACCCCGTTCCACGGCGCCACCGCGCACCAGCACCTCACCGCGCTCTACCGGCAGGCGGCCGAACGGCTGGCCCAGCAGGGCCGGATCGACGAGGCCGCCTACGTCCTCGCCGATCTGCTGGACGCCCCCGAGGAGGCCGTCGCCCTGCTCGACCGGCACGGCCGTTCCGCGCAGGCCGCCGAACTCGCCGAGGGCCGCGACCTGGCCGCCGACCTGGTCGTCCGCCTCTGGTGGCGGGCCGGCGACCGCGACCGCGCCGTCCGGACCGCCCACCGCCGGGGCGCCTTCGCCACCGCCGTCGAACGTCTCGCCGCCACCGACCCGGCGTCCGCCCGCGGGCTGCGCGTCGCCTGGGCCGAGCACTGCCGGGCCGCCGGCGACCGGTTCGGCGCCGTCGAAGCCGTCTGGCCCGACGAGG
>NZ_JBFBDO010000220.1:0-4566 GCF_040683335.1 Kitasatospora sp. NPDC093806 | reverse complement strand
GGGGAGATCCTGCTCGGCCACGCCGACGCCGTCCTCGCCCAGCTGGAGCGCGCCGAGGCCGACCTCGCCGCCTACAGCGCGGGCGTCTCCGGGGAGGTCACCGTCGCCTCCTTCGCCACCGGGATCTCGCTGGTCCTCGCGCCCGCCATCGGCACCCTGGCCGCCCGGGCCCCCGGGGTCCGGCTGAAGGTGCTCGACGCGGAGGGCGACGCCAGCCTGCCGATGGTCCTGGACGGGCGCGCCGACCTCGCGGTGGCGGTCGAGTACCGGGGCGCTCCGCGGGCCGACGACGCCCGGCTGACCCGGGTCCCGCTGTACGCGGAGCCGTTCGAGGCGGTGCTGCCGGTCGCCCACCCGCTGGCCGCCGGGGAGGGCCCGATCGCGGTGGCCGACCTGGCCGGCGAGCCGTGGATCGGCCCGTACCCGGGCAACCCCTGCCACGACGTGGTGCTGCTGGCCTGCGAGCACGCCGGGTTCCAGCCGCGGCTGGTGCACTCCTCGGACGACTTCCGCGCCGTGGTCGCGCTGGCCTCCGCCGGGGCGGGGGTGGCGCTGGTGCCGCGGTCGGCGCTGCTCGGGGTGGACCTGGGCCGGGTCGCGGTGCGGCCGGTGGACAGCGCGCTCGCCACCCGCCGGGTGTTCGCCGCCGTCCGGGCCGGGGCGGACGGGCACCCGCTGATCCGGCCGGTGCTGGAGGCCCTCGCCGAGGCCGCCGCCGGCGCCCACTGAGCCGGGCCACTGAGCCGGGCTCCGGGGACGGGCTTTGGGGCCGGGCCCCGGGGCCGGGTTCCCGGTTCGGCCCGGTGGCCGGATCCGGCCCCGGCGGGCCCACGGAATGTGTCGGGTATGTCGCAAATCCGTTGCCCGGACGTGACGTTGGCATTATCCGGGCATGTCCGACCCCTTGTCGGCCCCCGGTGCTGGCGTCAGCATGAGGGCACCGCAGTCGTGTGACCCGAGCGGGGATCCCGTCGACGGCCGGTGGAGATTCGGTGTGCCCGGTGTGCGGAGAACCCCACGGGCCGGGCCTGGCACGACATGGAGGGGATCATGACGTTCGACGCCCTCGCCGCCCTCCGGGAGGCGGGCAACCCGGTCGACCTGCTGACCGTGGAACAGCGGGACGTGCTGTCCCGGCTCACCGAGGACGAGGTGACCGTCCTCAACTCCGTCAAACAGCGGCTCGACGCCGTCTCGGACGCCGATGTGGAAGGGCATTCCTTCGTCATCAAGTTGGCGTGAGATGACCGTCAGATTCGGGATTCTCGGCCCGCTGCGGGTGCTGGCGAACGGCCGCGCGGTGGACCCGGGATCGCGAAAGCAGCAGGTCCTGCTGGCGGCGCTGCTGTCCCACGCCAACGCCCGGGTGTCCTTCGACTCCCTGGTCGAGGCGCTCTGGGACGACGCGCCGCCGCGCACCGCCCGCAAGAACGTCCAGGTCTACGTCTCGGGGCTGCGCCGGCTGGTCGGCCCCGAGTCCGGCTCCCGGATCAGCCACCAGAGCGGCGGCTACGTCCTGCACACGGCCGACGGCGACCTCGACGCGCTCTGCTTCGAGCAGCGGGCCCGGGCCGGGGCGCTCGGCGAGGCGCTGGGCCTGTGGCGCGGCTCGGCCCTCGACGGGTTCCGGGACGTCCCGCTGCTCGACGCCGCCGCGCAGCGGCTGGACCGCCGCTTCCTCGGTGTCTTCGAGGACTGGCTGGACGCCGAACTCGCCGCCGGCCGCGGTCCCGCCGCGATCGACCGCGCCACCGAGATCACCCAGCAGCACCCGCTGCGCGAACGCCTGCGGATGCTCCAGATGACCGCCCTCTGCCAGGCGGGGCGGCGCTCCGAGGCGCTCGCCGTCTACGACGAGCTGCGCCAGGCGCTGGCCCATGAACTCGGGCTGCCGCCCAGCCCGGCGCTGGCCAGGTTCTACCGCTCGCTGCTGTGCGAACCCGAGCCGCCCCGGTCCGGCCCCGCCGTCCCCGCCGGGTCGGCCCCGGCTGCGCGCCCGGACCGCCCGGACCGCCGGCCGGCCCCGAACCTGCTGCCCACCGACCCGCCGGCGTTCACCGGCCGGACGGCGGCCGTCCGCCGCCTGACCGAGGCGCTGACCGGCGGCGGCAGCCGGCTCGCCGTGGTGACCGGCCCGCTCGGCGCCGGCAAGACCGCGCTCGCCGTGCACGCCGCGCACCGGCTCGGCGGGCACTTCCCGGACGGCCGGCTGTTCGTACGCCTGCGCGGCGAGGACGGCCGGCCCCGCCCGCCGGACGAGGTGCTGCGCCAGCTGCTGGCCGCCGCCGACCCCGGCGGCCGGACCGCGCCGCTGGGCCCGTCCGGCCCGTCGCAGCCGCCGGATCCGCGCTGGGCCTGGCAGCTCTGGCTGACCGGACGCCGGGCCCTGGTCGTCGTCGACGACGCCCGCCGGGAGTCCGAGGTCCGGCCGCTGCTGCCGGAGGCCGGGGAGAGCGCCGTCGTGGTGACCGCCCGCCCCGGACTGATCGGCCTGGAGTGCGCCCACCGGCTCTGGCTGCCGCCGCTCACGGCCGAGGAGGCGGTGGACCTGCTCGGCCGGATGATCGGCACCGCGCGGGTCGAGGCCGACCGCGAGTCCGCCGGCCGGATCGTCCGCGCCACCGGACTGCTGCCGCTCGGGGTCCGGCTGGTCGCCGACCGGCTGGCCTTCCTGCGCCATGTGCCGCTGAGCGAGTACCGGGCGCGGCTGACCGACGGCCGGGCGCTGCTGGACGAGCTGTGCGGGGGCGACCCGCTGGTCCGGGTCCGGCTCGCCGAGTCGGTGGGGGAACTGCCCGAGGCCGCGCACCGGGCGGTGCTGCGGCTGGGCCTGCTCGCCCGGCCGGTGTTCACCCTGGAGCAGGCCGCCGCCGTGCTGGAGTGCGCCCCGGGTGCGGCCGTGCGGCTGCTGGAGGACCTCCTGGAGGCCAGCCTGCTCACCGTCCCCAGCGCGGAGGGGCTGGCGCACACCGTGCGTTACGAGATGCCGGCGCTGCTCTACGCGTACGCCCGGGAGCGGGCCGCCCGGTCCGGCGAGCGGGCTCCGGTTCCCGCCTCGGCTCCGGCTCCGGTGTACCACCGCTGACCGACCGTCATACCGAAATCCAACCGGCGGCTAATCGCCGTCATACCGGCCATCCCTACCTTTCCCGGAGGGCCGGCGTAGCGGACGCCGTCATTGCAGAGGGAGGACAGCATGTCCGAGTCCATCAACCCGGAGCCGACCGAGGCCGAGGACGACGTCGACGTCGTCGCGCACGGGCTGGGCGAAGAGGAAGCGATCGACGACAGCGTCTGCATCATCAACAACAGCTCGGCGCTCTGATCCGTCACCGCGGGCTCGGCCACGTCGAGCCGTGACGACCGAGCGGGCCACCCGGCCCCGGCCCAGGGCGCCGGCGGCGGGGTGGCCCGCTCGCCTCCCGACCGCCCCGCCACCCCGGCGGTCGGGAGGCCCGCCCGCCCGACCGCCGGAGGCCCCGTGAACATCCTGCTCTGCCCGCTCAGCGACGGCGGCTACCTCTACCCGGCGATCGCCGTCGGCCGCGAGCTGCGGCGGCGGGGACACCGGGTCGGCGTGCTGGGCCGCGCCTCGGCCGCGCCGGTCGCGGCCGAGGCCGGCCTGCCGTTCGCGGCGGCGGAGGACTTCGGCGGCCGGCGGGCCTTCTCCGCCGCCACCTGGGGCCCGACCGGCTTCGAGCAGTACCGGGCGACCGTGCGCGCGGCCCGCCAGGCCCGGGCCGACCTGCTGGTCACCTCGGTGCTGTGCAACGGCGCGCTGCTCGCCGCCGAGGACCTGGACGTCCCGGTGGCGGTCGTCGGCCTCTCGGTGCACCTGTGGACCTACCGGTCCGGCGGCGCGGACGAGCCGCAGTACGGCCGCACCCGGGAGAACCGCACCCGGGAGACGCTCGCCCTGTACACCGCCGCCCGCGAGCGGACCCGGCTGGCCGGCCGGCCGTCCCGCTGGCCGTCCGACCCGTCCCCGTCCGACCCGTCCCCGGACGGCGCCCTGCTCGGCGACCTGCTGCTGCTCCGCGGCGACCCCGAACTGGAGCACCCCGGCGCCGAGTTGCCCGACCGGGTGCACCACGTGGGCCCGCTCTCCTGGGAACCCGCCGCCGACCCGGCCGAACTCGCCGGGATCCAGGCCCACCTGGACCGCATCGGCAAGCCCGTCGTCTACGTGCACCTGGGCCGCTTCTTCGGCGGCGGCACCCCCTGGCCCCGCCTCAACGCCACCTTCACCGGCGGCCGCTACCAGGCCGTGGTCGAACAGGGCCGCACCGCCGACCCGCGACCCGACCCCGGCGCCGACCTCCTGCTCGTCCGCCAACCCTGGTTGGGGCCGCTGGTCGACCGCGCCGGCCTCGTCCTGACCAGCGGCACCTCCGCCCCCGTGCTCGGCGCCCTGCTGCGCGGCCGCCCGCTCGGCGTCAGCCCCAACGGCTCCGAACAGCCGGTGCTCTCCGCCGCCTGCCTGCGGGCCGGCGCCGCCGTCCACATCCCGCGCACCGCGACCCCCGACCCGGCCGCGCTGCTCGACGCCGCCTGGCACGACGACCG
>NZ_JBFBDO010000219.1:0-4567 GCF_040683335.1 Kitasatospora sp. NPDC093806 | reverse complement strand
GCGCTCGCGGCCGCGCGGGCGGCGGCCGGTGCGGCCGGCGCCGACGAGCCCAGGGCCCGCTCGGACGTCCGGCCCTCCCGCCCACCGCAGTCCCGCCGCGCGCGGTCCGGCCCGGGCGGCGTACGCGGCAAGCTGGCGTAGGCGGCCCTCAGGCCGGGGTGCCGGTCTCCGCCAGGAAGCGGACGAGGTGGTCGGCGACGGCGTCCGGGGCGTCCTCCGGGCTGTAGTGGCCGACGCCCGGGAGCTCGACCACCCGGCCGTCCGGGAAGGCCTCGCGGAACAGCGGCAGGAAGTGCCGGGCGTCGAGCGTGCGGTCGGCGGTGCCCCACAGGGCCAGCGCCGGGACGGCGGCCAGCGCGGCGCGGGCCGGTCCGTCCGGCGCCTCGAAGCGGTGCGCGCCGGTGGCGAAGCCCTTCGCCCAGCCGATCGCTCCCGCGCTCTCGGCCGGGGTCGGGAACGGCGCGCCGTACGCGCGCAGCCAGGTGTCGGTGAGCACCGTGGGATCGGTGAAGCCGTTGAGCCGCAGGGTGCTCAGGATGGTGAAGTCCAGCGCGCCGAGGACGGTGTCCAGGGTGCTGTCCGCGTGCGCCCGGGCGATCCAGCGGAACCACGGGGAGTCGGCGGCGTTGGCCGCCAGTGCCTCGCCGAGGCCGGGCTGGCCGAACGGGGTGGGCCCGTTGACGCTGACCACCCGGGAGATCAGCTCCGGCCGGCGGGCCGCCAGTCCCATCCCGACCGGCCCGCCGAAGTCGTGCAGCAGGAGGGTGATCCCGCGCAGGCCGAGGTCGAGGACGAGCGCCTCCAGGTTGTCCACGTGGTCCTGGAGCCGGTAGTCGCGGTCGGCGGGCGTCTCGCTCTTGCCGAAGCCCATGTGGTCGGGGACGAGGACCCGGTGGGTGGGCGCGAGCCGGCGCACGATGTCCCGGAAGAGATAGCCCCAGGTGGGCTCGCCGTGCAGGCAGAGGACGGTCGGACCGGTGCCCTCGTCGACGTAGTGCATCCGGAAGCCGGGGGCGGTGCTGAAGTGCGGGCGGTAGGGGAAGGTGCCGTCGAAGGTCTCATGGGCGGCGATCATGGCGGGCCTCTCCGAGCCGTGCGGTGGCACGGCCATGCGGTAGCAAAGTGAAACCAGGCAGGGTCGAGCCTAGGCGCTACCGGTTTTTTTATGCAACCGCCCGGGAGTCTCACTCGGCAGGGGTCAGAAGAGCGCCTCCTGGGTGTCCGGCTCGGCCGGGCGCTCCCGCCGGGTCAGCGTCAGCCCCGCGGACGGACGGCCCACCGCCGGGGCCAGCGTCCACCCGGTCAGCGCGCGGGTGTCCAGCAGCAGCGGCTCACCGCCGTCCGGCTGGTCGAGCAGCAGATGGCGGCCGATCGGCGGGCGCAGCCGCCCCGCCAGCACCGCGCCGTCGGCCAGCGCGTCGACCTTCCGGTAGACGGCGGGAGCGCCGCCGGTCAGGCCGAAGACCGCGACCTGGTCGGTGACCGGGTGGTCGGCCAGCAGCTCCACGCCGTGCCCGCGCAGCAGCTCGTGCGCCCGGACCCGCGCCTCGGTGAGCAGCGTGCGGCGGTGGTCGGCGTCGCCGTGCTCCCACCAGTGCGCCAGCTTCGCCCGGCTGGTGAACCGCTCCCGGGCCAACCCGGAGGCGGCGACCGTCAGTTCGGCCCGGCGGACGGCGGGCAGCGCGCCCCGGGCCGCGAAGGTCCAGGCCAGCGCGCCCTGTTCGAGCAACCGACTGGTGCCGCGCTGCTCGGCGGTCAGACCGACCTTCAGCAGGCCCGCGCCGAACCAGGCGAGGTACAGCCGGTAGGTGCGGCCGTCGTCGAGGATCTGGTCCCGGGCCAGCGCCAGCCCCCGGTCCACGCTCTGGCAGGACGTGCACTGCACGGCCCCGCCGTCCGGCTCGATCACCGCGTGGTGCGGGCACGGCGTGCGCTCGTCCTGCCCCACCAGCCAGGCCCCGGTGCAGCGGCGCGGACCGGCGAGCAGCCAGCCGACCTCGGCCCCCGGCACCACCGACCGCTCGTGCACCCGCCGCCCGAGCACGGCACTCAGCACGGCCCGCCCGTCCCGCCACTGCAACCCGGTGGACACCCACCCGCCGACCGCACCCACGCTCACCGTTTCCCGCCTGCCACCCGTTGCCACCCGCCGCCACGCGCTTCCACCCGAACCGTCGAGGCTACCCGGAGCCACCGACAGTCCGGGCATCCGACCGGCTACTGTCAGCCGGACACCGACCGGCGAGGGGAGCCGAAAGCCCATGGCAGCAATGGAGTTCGAGCAGCTGGAGCAGGAGTACAAGGAGGCGTTGGCCCGCATCGGCCGCGCCCAGGACGCGGTCACTGAGCTGCGAGGCCCGGTCGACCCCCTCGGACCGGGCGACCCGGCGGCCATCTCGCCACAGCTGCGTGCCGCCGAGAACGAGGCCCAGCAGGCCTTCAACGCCTATATCCCGCTCCGCGACCGCTACTGGGCCACCCGCTGGGGCCGCGAGGGCAACCCCCCGAAGGCGTAGACAGCACCGCACACGGCCCTCGGAGTACCCCGCCCGGGCGGGGTACTCCGAGGTGCTGCGCATCGGCCGCGCGCTACGGGCGGCGGGTGGTGGCGAGGTCGGGGGCCCGGACGCCGCGCGGGCGGTTGTGCGGGAGGCGGGCCAGCAGGGCGCCCATCGCGCAGGTGTCGGTGACCGCCGAGAGGACCAGGCCCGCGCCGATGGCCGCCGCGAGCCAGCGGGTGCCGGGGAGGGCGAGGTCGGCGAGCAGGCCGGCCAGGACGAGGGCGCCGGCGGCGAAGCGGACCTGGCGGTCCATCGCCCACACCGTACGAGCCGGGGCGCCTTCGGGCCGCTGGACCTCGTGTCCGGCGGCCGCCCAGGCGGTGGTGCCGCCGAGCAGCGTCGCGGCCGGGATGCCCGCCGCCGCCAGGTCCGCGCAGGCCCGGCCGGAGCGGGCACCGGAGGCGCAGACGACGAGGAGTTCGCCGCGCGCGGCGGCCGTGCGCAGCGCGGGGAGGGCGTCCCGCAGCCGGTCGAGCGGGATGTTGAGGGCGCCGGGGACGTGCCCGGCGGCGTACTCGCCCGGGGTGCGGACGTCGACCACGGTGAGCGTGGCGAGGCGCGGGTGCGCCTGGGCGGGGGTGAGGGCGGTGGGGGTGGTCATGGGGGGAGCCTTTCGTGGGGGGAGGGAGGTGGGGGGTCAGAGCACGGCGTCCGCGGCCATCACGGCGGCCACGGCGAGCAGCAGGACGGCGAAGGTCCGCTGGAGGACGGCGCCGGAGAGGCGGGCGGCGAGCCGTTTGCCGTCCCAGGCGCCGAGCACGGCGGCGGCGGTGAACGGGGCGATCACCGCCCAGTCCAGCCCGGCGGCGCCGCCGCCCCGGGTGGCGAGCGAGGCGGAGGCGTTGACGGCGATGACCGGCAGGCTGGTGCCGACCGCCGCCTCCATCGAGAGCCCGACCGCGCCGACCAGGGCCGGCACCGCCAGGAACCCGCCGCCGACGCCGAGCAGCCCGGTCAGCGCGCCCAGCCCGGCCCCGGTGGCGGCCGGACGCCAAGCGCGGGACTTCCCGGCCGGCTCGACCGGCCGGGGTCCGCGCAGCATCCGGACCGCGGCGAGGGCCGCGACCAGGGCGAAGGCCGCCGTGAGCAACGTCTGCGGGAGCCGGGCGGCGGCCGCGCCGGCCAGTGCGGCGGGGAGCAGTCCGGCGGCGGCGAAGGCGAGGGCGGTGCGCCAGCGGATGGTGCGGGCCCGGGTGTGGGCGACGATCGCGGAGATCGAGGTCGCCAGGACGATCAGCAGGCCGGCGGTGGTGGCGGCGGCCGGGGTCAGCCCGAGCAGGTAGATCAGCGCGGGGACGGCGAGGATGCCCCCGCCCCCGCCGAGCCCGCCGAGGACCAGCCCGACCACCGCCCCGGCGGCGAGCGCCAGCAGCAGGGTGGTCATCCGGCCCGCCCGGGGTGGTCACCGACCGGGACGGCGCGGGCGCGGTGGGCGGCTGCGGCGGACGGCGCGGCGGACGGCGCGGCAGACGGCGCTGCGGGACGGTCGCCGCCGCGGTGGGCGGCCCCGGGAACCGCCGGGGTCGGCGGCGGGACCGGGCCGGTGGCGGGGGCCGGGTGCTCCCCGAGGTGCGGACGGCCTCCCGGCTCCGGGCGTTCCCCGGGGCGCGCGGGTATTCGGCGGCCACGGCGGATGGGGTGGTGCATGGCGGTGCTCCTGCGATGGTGCGGCGGTACGGGGCGGTGCGGTGGTGCGAGGGCGCGCGGTCAGGCGGACGCGGTGGCCGGGGCGGACGGGGCGGGCGTGACGACCGCGAGGCCGGCCTCGGCGGCCGCGCCGAACGCGTCGTCGACGGCGATCACCTCGAACCCGGCGGCGTCCAGCAGCGAGGCCGCGATACCGGCCCGCATGCCGCCCGCGCAGTGCACCCAGACCGGGCGGTCGGCCGGCAGTTCGCCGCTGCGGCGGTGCAGCTGGTGGAGCGGGAGGTGCCCGGCTCCGGTCGTCGTGGACGTCCGGCGCGCCGGCGAACGCGCCGCCGCCCACCTCGACGGCACCCGGCACC
>NZ_JBFBDO010000218.1:0-4664 GCF_040683335.1 Kitasatospora sp. NPDC093806 | reverse complement strand
GAGCCGGGCGCCCGGCCCGCGCGGCGGCGGCGTACTCCGCGGCGAGGTCGGCGAAGGTGGCGCGCCGGAAGCCGCGCGGCCGGTCGCCGGGGAGCAGCCAGTCGGCCGGGGCGCCGGTAGCGGCCGCGGCGGGGCGGTCGATGCCGACCCGGACGAGTTCGCGCTGGGCGGCGGCGAGCTGCTCGGGACTCTCGGCGAGCAGCGTGACCGGCTTGCCCCACGGGACCAGCCAGGCCAGGTAGGTGGCGAGCTGCCCGTCGGCCTCGATGTTGAAGGAGCCGGCGAGGTGGCCGGCGGCGAAGGCGGTACGGGCGCGCAGGTCGACGACCCACTCGCCGGCGGCGAGCCGACGGGCGAGTTCGGCGGGGTCGGCGGGCGCGGGCGGGGTGAGGTCGACGGGCGCGGGGCCGGAGGAGTTGAGCGGGCCCATGTGGGCGTAGTAGGCGGGGATCTCGTCGAGCCCGGCGAGCAGGTCGGCGACGAAGGTGTCGACGTCCTTGACCAGCGCCTCGTTGTGCCGGCGCTCGGCGCCGATGGTGGTCGCCGTGCCGCTGGCCTGCCCGGCGGCGCAGAAGCTGCCGAAGCCGTGGGTGGGCAGGACGGCGACGTCGTCGGCGAGGCGGTCGGCGAGCCGGTGGGCGGAGGCGTGCTGGGCCCGGGCGAGCTCCTCGGTGAGCCGGGGCTCGACCAGGTCGGGGCGGCCGACGGTGCCGATCAGGAGCGAGCCGCCGGTGAACGCGGCGACCGGGCGGTCGGCCTCGGCGAGCACGTAGGAGGTGTGGTGCGGGGTGTGGCCGGGGGTGGCGACGGCGCGCAGGGTGAGGCCGGCGGCGGGGTCGACGTCGAACTCGTCGCCGTCGTGGACGAGCACCCGCCGGTAGGAGACGTGGGCGTCGGCGGGGACGAGGTAGTGGGCGCCGGTGACCCGGGCGAGTTCGAGGCCGCCGCTGACGTAGTCGTTGTGGACGTGGGTCTCGGCCACGTAGGTGATCCGGACGCCGCGGCGGGCGGCGGCGGCGATGACCTGGTCGATGTCGCGCGGCGGGTCGATGGCGACCGCTCCGCCGGGGCCGCCGGCGAGGTAGCTGCGGTTGCCGAGGCCGGCGATCTCCAGGGTGTCGACGAAGAACACGTGCCACTCCTTCTCGGGTGCTCGTCCAGCGAGCTGATTTACCCCCCGGGGTATCTGTTTTCGACTGTAGCAGAGATACCCCCGGGGGCATTTTCCGAGCACTCCGGTCACCCCGCTGCTACCGTCCGGGCATGATCACCAACGGTCAGGTCACCCACGACCAGGCATCACCCGGCCCCGTCACCGCCGACGACCTCGCCGCCGTGCTCCGGCTCGCCCTGGCGACGCTGCGCACGGCCCCCGCCGACGCCGACTGGTCGCGCCCGGCCGGCTCCGTCAGCTGGGACTGCTGGAGCACCGTCGAACACCTCGCGGACGACCTGCTCGCGTACGCCGCCCAGCTCGGCCCGGCCGAGGTCGCCGCCGACACCGCCCCCGACACCGACGACAGCGCCGATACCGCCATCAAGCCGCCCCGGGACCGCTACGTGCCCTTCGTCTCGGTGCGCCCCTTCCCCGGCGGGCCGAACAACTTCGTCTTCGCCCGGCGCGAGGACGGCCCCGAGGGGCTGCTCCAGGTGCTGGCGGCGAGCGGCGGCCTGATGGTGTCGATCGCCCGCACCGCCTCGCCCGCGACCAGGGCGTTCCACCCGTGGGGACTCGCCGACCCGGCCGGGTTCGCCGCGATGAGCCTGGTGGAGACGCTGGTCCACCTGCACGACGTCGCCGAGGGGCTGGGCCTGGTCTGGCGGCCGCCGGCCGACGTCTGCGGCCGCGTCCTCGCCCGGCTCTTCCCGGACGTCCCGCTCGACCCGGCCGCCGGCCCCTGGCCGACCCTGCTGTGGGCCACCGGCCGCGCCGAACTGCCCGGCCGCCCGCCGCGCACCGGGTGGCGCTGGTACGCGGACGTCCGGGAGCCCGCGGCCGGGGAGTGACGCCGCCTCACCCCTCGGGCCCCTGGGGCGTGTCGTCGCGGACCCGGGCCGATCCACCAGGCACGCCCCTGGACGCCGCAGGTCGTGGGCCCTTTGTGTACTCCCGGCGGGGACGTTCTATTGTGGCGGGCGCGGCGGCGGCGCGGCCGGGAGGTGGGCGCCGCGCCGGACCGGCGTGGAGCGAAGGGGTGGACGTGGCGGGGCGGCGGAACGACGGGGTGCTGGCGGTCTGGGCGGAGGCGCAGCGGCAGCAGCAGCGCCGGGAGGAGGCCCGGTGGCGCGCCCAGGCCGCCGAGCAGCGCCGGCGGGAGCGGGAGCAGCGCGAGGCGCAGAAGGCGGCGGCCCGGACCGAGCGGGAGGCGCAGCGCGCCTACCAGCAGGGCCGGGAGGCCGAGGCGGCCCGGAGGACGGCCGAACTGGACGCCCGGGTGGAGGAGTTGCGCGGTCTGCTGGCGGCCGGGCTGGGCGGTGCGGCGTTCCGGGCGCAGAGCCTGCTGGCGCCGCGCCCGGTGCCGCCGTTCGAGCCGGGACGGCTGGGCGAGCCGGTGCCGATGCCGGACCAGGCGCGCTACCAGGTGCCGCCGCCGGACCCGGTGCAGGCCCGGAACCCGGGGGTCTGGCAGCAGTACGAGCAGTACGTGGCGCAGGCCCGGGCCCGGTTCGAGCAGGACTGGTACGCGGCGCAGGCGGCGGAGGCGAACCGGCAGCGGCAGCTGGCCGAGTACCACGGGCAGTACCTGGAGTGGGTGGCCCGCTTCCGCCGGGAGGACGAGGAACGGGCGGCCCGGACCGAGGAGTTGCTGCGCCGGCTGCGGTCCGGCGAGCCGGAGGCGGTGCAGGAGTACTTCAGCGCCGTGCTGTACGCCTCGGCGGGCTGGCCGGAGGGGTTCCCGCACCGGCTGGTGGCGGCCTGGGAGGCGTCGAGCCGTCAGCTGGTGGTCAACTGGGAGCTGCCCGGGCCGGACGTGGTGCCGGCCGCCGGCCGGGTGCGGTACGTGAAGACGGACGACCGGGAGGCGGAGGTCGCCCGCCCGGCGACCGAGCGCAAGGCGCTGTACCGGGAGGTGCTGGCGCAGAGCGCGCTGCGGGTGGTGGCCGAGCTGTACCGGGCGGACGGGGACGGGCTGTTGGCCTCGGTCGTGCTGAACGGCTTCGTGCTGGGCATCGACCCGGCGACCGGCCGGGAGGCGGAGCGGTTCCTCACCACGGTGACGGTGGACCGGGCCGAGTTCGCCGGCCTGACGCTGGACCGGGTGGCGGCCGTGGAGTGCTTCCAGGGGCTGGGCGGGGTGCTGTCGGCACGCCCGGAGCGGCTGGACGAGGTGCGGCCGGACCGGCTGCCGGAGACGGTCGGCGGCAGTGTGGCCGGCCAGGGCGGCGAGGACGACCCGGACCTCTTCGAGATGGATCCGATCGAGTTCGAGGAGCTGATCGCCGAGCTGTTCCGGCTGCGCGGCTTCCGCGTGATGACGACGGCCCGCAGCGGGGACGCCGGGGTGGACGTGGTCGCCGAGGACCTCGACCCGGTGACCGGCGGACGGATCGTCATCCAGGCGAAGCGCTACCGCTCGACGGTCTCCCCCACCGCGGTGCGCGACCTGGACTCGACGGTCCGCCACCACGGCGCGATCAAGGGCATCCTGGTGACCACGGCCGGGTTCGGCCCGGGGTCGTACGACTACATCCGCAACAAGCCGCTGACCCTGGTGAGCGGGCCGGAGCTGGTGGAGCTGCTCGCCGAGCAGGGCCTGCGCGGCCGGCTCGGCGACCGCACGAACGGCGGCGGCAGCGGTAGCACCCGCCGCGACGGTGCGTCAGGGGACACCGGCTCGACCACCGTCGCCACCAGCGTCGCGCTGTCCTGGCGGAGCCGGACGGCCGGCGGGGACCCGGTCGAGCTGGACGTCTCGGCGTTCCTGTGCGCGAACGGCCGGGTGCTGAGCGACGAGCACTTCGTGTTCTTCAACAACCCGCAGGACCCGGACGGCGCGGTCCGCCTGCACGCCACCCGCTCGGTGCCGGGCGAGCCGGTCCGCAGCGCCGAACTGACCCTGGAGCCGGGCAGGTTGGCGGCGGGCGTGGACGAGGTGGTGGTGGCCGTCTCGACCGAGGAGGAGGAGCATCCGGCGCTGCCGCTCGGCTATGTGCACGGGCTGGCGCTGGCCGGTTCGTTCGGGCCGGACGCGGCCGGGCCGAAGGAGTGGACGGCCGACACCGGCGGGGTGTCGGAGACCGCGATGGTCATCGGCTCCTTCCAACGGCGCGGCGGGGCCTGGCGGTTCACGCCGGGCGGGACGGCGGTGGCGGGCGGACTGGCCGGTCTCGCGGTGCGCTGGGGCATCGCCATCGAGTAGTCGCAGGTCAGGGCCTCCATGGTGGTCCTCAGGGTGGCTGTCATACCTGAGGAGGAGAAGACCCCCCGCCGAGCCGTCGGGACGGCGGGGGGCCGCCGTACCCGGGAGCGACAAGTCCGACTCGAACGGGTTGGGACAATTGAACGGAAGTCGATCATCCGTTTCCTTTCGTCCCAATCCCAGGAGTCCCCTCGTGACGATGTCCGCTACCGCCGTCCGCACCGGCCGGGCGGCCGCCCGCGCCACCGGCCTGAACAAGGTCTACGGGGAGGGGGAGACCCGCGTCGTCGCCCTCGACAACGT
>NZ_JBFBDO010000217.1:0-4687 GCF_040683335.1 Kitasatospora sp. NPDC093806 | reverse complement strand
CCGGGTCCGCGACCTTGACCTCCAGGTGCGGGCCGACCCGGCCGACGGTGGACACCCGCCGCTCCAGCGGGTCCTCGGCGCGGGTCTGGGTGGACACCGGGGAGGTCTCGGTCATCCCGTAGCAGATCGACACGTCGCGCATGCCCATCCGGTCGACGACCTGCCGCATCACCTCGGTCGGGCAGGGCGAGCCGGCCATGATGCCGGTGCGCAGGCTGGACAGGTCGTACCCGGCGAAGTCCGGGTCGTTGAGCTCGGCGATGAACATGGTCGGCACCCCGTAGAGCGAGGTGCAGCGTTCGGCGGCGACCGCGCGGAGGGTGGCCGCGGCGTCGAAGGCCGGGGCCGGGAGCACCACGCAGGCGCCGTGCGAGAGCGCCGCCAGGTCGCCCATCACCATGCCGAAGCAGTGGTACAGCGGGACGGGCACGCAGATCCGGTCCGCCTCGGTGTAGCCGCACAGCTCGCCGACGAAGTAGCCGTTGTTGAGGATGTTGTGGTGGGAGAGGGTGGCGCCCTTCGGGAACCCGGTGGTGCCCGAGGTGTACTGGATGTTGATCGGATCACGGGGGCTCAGGCCCGCCCCGATCGCCTCCAGCCGCGCCGGGTCGCCGTGCTCACCCGCCGTCAGCAGTTCCCGCCAGCCGGGCGAGCCGATCAGCAGCACGTCCCGCAGCCCGGGACAGCGCGGGCCCGCCTCGGCGAGCATCGCGGCGTAGTCGGAGGTCTTGAAGCTCGGCGCCGCGACGATCGTCCGGATCCCCGACTGCCGCAGCACGTACTCGACCTCGTGCGCCCGGTAGCCCGGGTTGACGGTCACCAGGACCGCCCCGATCCGCGCGGTGGCGTACTGCACGAACACCCACTCCGGGCAGTTCGGCGCCCAGATCCCGACCCGGTCGCCGGCCTCGACCCCGAGCCCGAGCAGCCCGAGCGCGAGCCGGTCGACCTCCGCCGCCAGCTCGCGGTACGTCCAGCGCTGCCCGCTCGGCAGGTCCACCAGCGCCTCCCGGTCCGGGAAGGCGGCCACGGCCCGGTCGAGGGCGGCGCCGATCGTGTGGTCCAGCAACGGCACGGCGGTGGGACCGGCGCTGATGCTGAGGGAGGGCGAGGTCATGGTGAGGGCTCCTGGACTCGTCCGGGCACAGGGCGACCGAGTCTACGCAGACCGCCGCGCCCCCGTCATCCGATCACGCGGACGAGCTGCGGCGGGACCTTCCCGGGCGGGCGGGACCCTCACAGGTGTGAGGTGCCGCCGGGGCGGGGGCGGGACCGAGGATGGGCGGGGTGGGCGGTCGGAGGACCGTCCCGGTTCGGACAGGGGGCGAAGGACGATGGAGAGAGCGACCTACCGGCGCCGGCTGCGCACGGTGCTGCTGCCGGTGCTGCTCGCGGTACTGGCACTGGTCGCCGGCGGGCTGCCGGCGGGGGCGGCGACGGCGGAACGGGCCGCGACAGGACGGGCCGCGGCGGGGCGGGCCGCAGCGGACGCCCGGCCGCTGTTCCAGCTGCCGTTCCCCTGCGGCACCACCTGGCAGTTGGACACCTGGGGGCACAACCCCGCGCTGGACCTGGTGGTCGAGCACAACACCGGCTCCGACGGCCTGCCCGTGCTGGCCTCGGCGGCCGGGACGGTGTCGGCCACCTACTGGAACAACGGGTCCGGCAACACCATCCAGGTCGACCACGGCAACGGCTGGTTCACCGCCTACTACCACCTCAAGGACGACCCGGCCGCGTACGTGCGAAAGGGCGATCCGGTGACTCCGGCCACGCAGCTCGGGCGGATCGGCAGCACCGGCAACTCGCAGTGGTCGCACCTGCATTACGAGCAGCGCTACCTGGCCGGGGGCGGCGACTTCACCGACGAGAGCCACCGGGTCCCGGCCCGATTCGACGGCGTCGAGTACAGCGGCGTCGCCCGGGAGTGGCCGAGCGTGACCAGCCGCAACTGCCCCGGCGGCACCCCCGCCGGGTGGCAGGACTGCCCGGCGGGCTGGGTCTGCTTCTACACCGGCCCGGACGGCACCGGCACCGTCTGCCGCACCGACGTCGACGTGCCGAACAGCACCTGCGGACTGCGCCGCTCGTTCTTCAACAACGGCAACCCGCAACCGGGTTACGACCACGTCCAGGTGTACTTCCGGGAGGGCGGGAGCCAGTGCCTGCACTACGGCTGGACCGAGGGCCGGGGCAACCTGCCGGCGGACGGACGGACCGTCGACCGGATCGAGTGGCGCGGGGAGTGCTGACCCGGGGAGTGCCGGCCCGGGAAGACCCTAGGGTGAACTGACCCTCCCCGCACCGGTTTCACCGACACCTACCTACTCCCGGCCCGGCGGGAGTAGGTATTGTGTCATGTACAGTATCATCGTGGTCCCGACGTCCGCCGACCCGTCCGCCCAGATCCGGCTGGCGCCCGGCGAGACGCTCCACTTCGGCCGCAGCGCCCCCGCCGACCACCGTCGGCACCTCCTGCTCCCGCACACCGGCGTCTCCCGCAGCGCCGGGGAGATCACCTGCGTCGGCACCTTCTGGTCCCTCAGCAACTTCAGCAGATCCAGCACCTACGTGGTCGAGAACCCGGAGGGCGCGGGCGAACACATCAAGATCGCGCCCGGACGGGTCGAGGCCCCCGTCCCGTTCGAGTTCTCCCGGATCGTCCTGCCCGCCGGCGGCGACCTGCTCGGCCTCGACGTCTGGGCCCCGCGCCACGAGTACGTCGAGACCGGACCCGGCGGCACGACCTGTACCGGCGACCCGGAGGACGCGGACGGCGCACCCGGCGAACCCACCGTAGTGGCCTTCCCGCTCGACCGGGGCAAGCGCTACTTCCTCGTCCTGACCGCCCTCTGCGAACCCCGGCTGCGCGGCCGGCCGCACGCCCCGCTGCCCACCGTCGAGCAGGTGGTCGCCCGGCTGCGGCCGATCTGGCCCGAGGTCAACCGGGCGGCGGTGCAGTGGAACATCGGCTACCTCGCCGTCAAACTCCGCCTCCGGGCCGCCGCCGACACCGTCGCCGCCGAACCGGAGGGCCCGGGCTTCCGCCTCAACGGCAAGAAGGACGCCCTGGTCTCGCTGGCGCTCCGCTTCGACCTGGTCCGCGAGGAACACCTGGCCGCCCTCGCCGCCCCCGCCACCGAGAGGACGGGCCGGTGACCGGTCCGGAGGACGAGGTCCCCGCGCCCCCGGCGCGCGGGGCGGTCAGCGTGCCGCCCGGCTACCGGGTCGGCCGCTGGGAGGTCGGCGCGGCGCTGGGCGCGGGCGGGTTCGGCAGCGTGTACGCCGCCCGGGCCGCCGACGGCGCCGACGCCGCGCTCAAGTTCCTGCCCACCGGCACCCGCACCCCCCGCCAGCTGCGCCACCTGCGCGAACTCGCCGACCGCGAGATCGCCCTGCTGCGCACCCTGAGCTCCCCGCGGCTGATCCGGCTGCACGAGGTCCTGACCGTCGACGACCCCGGGCGGCCCGAACTCGACGGCGCCACCGTCCTCGTCCTGGAGCGCGCCGAACGCTCGCTGGACGCCCTGCTCGCCGCGGGCCGTCCGGAACCCCGGCACGCCGCCACCCTGCTGCTCGGCGTCCTGGAGGGGCTGCACCAACTGCACCGGGCCGGCTGGGTGCACGGCGACCTCAAACCCGGCAACGTGCTGCTGATGGCCGACGGCACGGTGCGGCTCGCCGACTTCAACCTCTCCGCCCAACTGGAGGACACCCACGCCTACTCCCCCGCCTTCAGCACGCCCGACTACGCGCCACCGGAGCTGTTCTGGTCCGACGTCGGGGAGCGCGGCATCCGCACCCGGCCCAGCACCGACGTCTGGGCGTTCGGGCTGCTCGCCCACCTCGTCCTGACCGGCTCGGCGCCGTTCCCCGGCGCCACGCCCGCCGCCCGGCGCGAGGCCGCCGCGCGCTACGCGGGCGGGCGGGAGGAGCTCCGGCTCTCCCCGCGGCTGACGCCCGCCTGGCAGCGGATCGTCACCGACTGCCTCGCGCCGACCCACGAGCAGCGGGCCCCGCACGACGCCGCCACGCTGCTCCGGCGCGCCCGGGCGGACCGTGACGAGGCCGTCGAAGAGGCCGTGGCCGAGGAGGAGACGGCGCCCGGCCGGACGGCGCGCCGACGCCGGTGGCGGTCCCTCCGCCTGCTGGCCGGCACGGTCGCGGTGGTGACGGCCGGCGGCGGCGCCGCGCTCTGGCTCGGCCTCAGTCCGCAGGCGGAGGCCGAGAACTACGAGCGGTGCATCCGGGGCGCGGTCTGCCTGTTCTCCGCGCCCGGCGGCCGGGGCGAGATCTGCTCCTGGATCGACGGCGACAACGACTGGCTGGACGGCGAGATCTCCTGTCCCTGGATGGCCCGGAAGCCACCGCGCTCGATCTTCAACAACGGGTACGGGCCCGACATGGGCGCCTCGAAGAAGGACGTCGAGTACTTCGAACAGCCCGGTCTGGCCGGCTTCCTGGCCTGTCTGCCGGTCGAGACCCGGGCCGACCTCGCCCCCTCCGTCCGACCCCGCTCCCACCGCTGGGTGGAGCACTGCTGACGACCACCGCCGACGAGCCCCGCTGACCGGTGGCACGGGCACGACCGAGACGGGGGCGCCGCCGGGGGCCGCCCCCCGCCCCCGGCGGGGCCCACCCCGGGGTGGAGAACAACTGGTGGTGGCGCCGGGGGAGAAGCACCAAT
>NZ_JBFBDO010000216.1:0-4782 GCF_040683335.1 Kitasatospora sp. NPDC093806 | reverse complement strand
CCGCCGTCCGGGACGGCGGTTTCGGCAGCGCGGACGGCGGCCCCGGCGACCGCGCCGAGAGCGCCCTCTACGACCGACTGCTGCGCCGCGCCGACCCGTTGGCCGCCGCCGACCTGGCCCGGCCCAGGCCGGTGCCCCGGTTCCGGCGCGACGTCCCCGAGTACACCGCCATCGACCGCCCCGGCACCCTGCCCGTCCTGGACGCCGCCCTGCTCGCCTCCGGCTCCCTGCTGGTCGCCTGCGGACCGGCGGGCGTGCGACTGCTCGGCCCCGACGGCCGCACCCGCGCCCGCTGGGACACGCCCGCCGACCGGCTGGTCCTCGCCGACCACGGCGGCAGCGCGCTGCTTGTCGCCGACCACGGTCCGGAGCTGCGCGAGATCTCCCGCCTCGACCTCGCCACCCGCACCGTCCGCCCCTGGACCACCCTGCGGGCCCGCCAGCTGGCACCGTCCTTCGACGGCCGGCACCTGATCACCGCGGACGCGGACGGGATCGCCGTCCTCGACACCCTGGCCGCCCGCCCGACCGTGGTGTGGCGTGAACTCGGGCCCCGCGAGGCCCTGCTGGGCGGGATCACCCGCACACCCGGACGCTGCGCGGCGCTCGTCCGCTCCGCCCTGCCCGACGGCTCCCCGCTGACCGAGGTGTGGCGCTGGGACCTGCCCGGCTGGGAGCTGCGCGGCCGTCTGCGAGTGGACGAGGAACTGTCCGGCACCCACCCCGACCCGGCCGTCCTCGCCGCCGGCGGACTGCTCACCGCCAAACCGGGCGACCCGGACCGCACCACCCTCCGCTGGACCTCCGACCTGCCGACGGCCAAGCTGCACCTGGACGGCCCGACCCCGCACGGTCCCGCCGCCGACGGGGACCACTGGGCGCTCACCGTCCCGGAGCCCGACGGCACCGGCCTGCGCCTGTACGCGGGCACCGGCCCGTCCTCCGCCCCCGGGCTCACCGCCCTCTTCCCCGAGGCCACCGGCCCCCGGATCGGCCTCCGGCACCACGCCGACGCCGTCACCTACTGGCACCGCTCCGGCCGCGTCCTCGCCACCTCCGTCACCGGCACCACCCTGCTGGCCAACCTCCGGGTCACCACCGGATGACCGCTCACCCCCTCCTGCCCGCCGCCCCGTCCGCCGACGAACACGAGCGCTACCGCTGCTACCTGGCGGCCTTCGCACGGGTGTCGCCGGACGGGGAAGCCGACCTGGTCCGCGCCGTCCTGGCCGACGAGGACCAGGTGATGGCCGGCGCCGCCGTGCTCCACCACCTCGAACAGCGGGCCGCCGCCCAGCTCCACGCCGAATCGCCGACCACCTGGGCCGCGTCCTTCGCCCCGCTGGTCGCCGCCCACCCCTTCGCCGCCCGCCGGCTCCGGGAGTGGCTGCTCCTCGCGGCGATCGCCCGCGGAGAACCATGGGACCGCGCGGCCCTCGCGTCCGCCACCGACTGGCTCCAACGCACCCTCGCCGAGGTCACCACCTCGCGCGAAGCCCTGACCTACCTCGCCACCGAAGGCCGCACCCGCCGGGCCCGGAACACCGCGACCACCCGCCTCCGCCGACGCACCTGACGTCACCGCACGCTCGTCGCGCGCCGCTTCGAGGAGCGGCCTGACCTCCCTTGCGGCGTGGTGGTCGGTGCGCCCCGAAGCGGGTGCTCGGCGTTTCTGACCAGGTCCCGTGTCGTGGCCGTGTGCCTGTCGTTGCTCAGGTCAGTTGATCTTGCCCGGGAGGGGTGCCCGTCGCACGGCTTCCTCCTCGGGTCTTGCCTGAGAGGAACAGTGATGGTGCTGATCGGGGTTGGACGGGCGATCGAGGTGGACCGGGGCCCTGCGCGCGCCCGGCTTCGCCGCCGGGCGGTGGCGGTGGTGGCCGCGGTGTGCGGGGTGGTCGTGCCGCTGGCCGCGCACTCGCCGGCCGCGCTCGCGGCGGAGGGGCCCGGTCCGACGGTGTATGACGCGGCGGGCGTCTACGAGTACGTCGTGCCGGAGGGCGTCACGGACATCGAGGTCTCCCTGGTGGGCGCCGGCGGCGGTGGCGGCGGAGGGGGCGAGGACGTGAGCGATGCCGGGGTCAGGCGCTACGCCGGTGCCAGCGGTGGCGGCGGCGGTGGTTTCGTGATGTGCAGGTTCAAGGTCGAGGCGGGGCAGCGCTACCAGGTCGCCGTCGGCGGCGGTGGGGGCGGGGGCGGCACCGCCGTCGAAGGGCAGCCCGCCGACGGTCTCGCCGGCCGCGGCCCGCACGGCGGGGCGGGCGGCACTCCCTCCCACTCCAACGGCGCCGACACCACCGCCTGGCCCGACGGCAGCGGAGCGGGCGGCGCCGCCGCCCACAACGCGTACGGCTACGTCCGCGGTGGCGGCGGTGGGGGTGGCGGCGCGTCGCTGTTCGGCAGCGCCGACGAAGAGCTGGGCGAGGCTCCCGGTGGCCAGGGTGGTACGGGCGCGATCGTGACCAGCGGTCGGGCCGACGCCAACGAGGGCAAGGGCGGGGACGCCGCGCTTCCCGGGGGCCTGGGCGGCGGCTGGGGACAGCTCGGCTCGCTCGGCGGGAAGGGCGGAGCGGCGGGAACCTGCGCCGACCTCGAGGAGGACGAGTACCCCCCGGCCTCCCACGAGGGCGAGGACGGCGTCAAGAACCGCAGCTACAGCTACACACCGGGCGAGCGGGGCGGAGCCGGAGGCGCGGAACTCCAGGAGGGCTGGTCGGCCGGCACGGGCGGCAGCGGCGGCTACAGGGGCGTCGCGGGCGGCATCGGAACCGACGGCAAGGTCGTCGTCACACCCGTCGCCGGCCCGCGCACTACTCGCCCACGACACGCGCGAGGTGACCCATCGCCATGCGCCTGTTCGCGGCCAGAGGGTCAGCCGAGGACCTCGGTCACGACGCCCGCGCCCACGGTGCGTCCGCCCTCGCGGATGGCGAAGCGCAGGCCCTGGTCCAGCGCGACGGGGTGGGTCAGCGTGACGGTCAGCCGACCGGTGTCGCCGGGCCGGAGCGCCTCGACGCCGTCGGGCAGCTCGATGTCGCCGGTGATGTCGGTGGACCGGAAGTAGAACTGGGGGCGGAAGCCCTTGGTGATGGGCTGGGACCGCCCGCCCTCGTACCCGTCCAGGAAGTAGACCTCCGCCTCGAACCTCGTGCGCGGCGCGATCGAGCCCGGCGCGGCGAGGACTTGGCCGAGTTCGACGTCCTCGCGCCGGACGCCGCTCACCAGCAAGCCGACCTTCTCCCCGGCCCGAGCCTCGTCGAGGGTGTTGCGGCCCATCTCGATGCCCGTGCAGGTGACCTTCCGGGTCTCCTTGATGCCGACGAGTTCGACCTCGTCGCCGACCTTGATGACGCCGCGCCGGCACCGTCCGACGATCACGGTGCCGCGGTCGGTCCCGAAGACCTCCTCGACGGCCAGCAGGAACGGCTTGTCGACGGCCCGCACGGGCGCCGGGACGGCGTCGAGCGCCCCGGCGAGCTCGGTGATCTTCGCTTCCCACTCCGCGTCGCCCTCCACTGCCTTGGCGACGGACCCCCGGATCACGGGCGCGTCGTCACCCGGCAGGCCGTTCGCGGACAGCAGCTCGCGGACCTCGCTCTCGACCCGGTCGAGCTGCTCCCCGTCGTCGACGAGGTCGCACCCGTCGAGGAAGGCCACGATGTGCGGCACGCCGATCCGGCGGGTGAGCCGCACCTGTTCGCGGTCCTGGGCGGTCAGGCCGTCGGCTGCGGCGACCACGAGGACCGCGATGTCCACGGCCATCATTCCGGCGATCAACTACTTGGCCCAGTCGGCGGCGTCCAGACCGTCGACGTGCGCGTAGTGCCGGACCGCCGTCTCGTACTCGACGTGACCGGAGCCGACCGCGTCCTCACTCGACTGCCCGTCCCGGCCGTCATCGCCCCGCTCGGCACCCGCCTTGGCCGGCACGGCGGCGAGCGCACCGGTCAGCGTCGCCTTCCCGGAGCCGACGTGCCCGATGGTGCCGACGTTCATGTGCGGCTTGGTGGGCTGGGAGTACTGCTCGGACATGGATTTCCTCTCGTGATGACCGTGATCACACCGAGGCACCCAGGGGAGGCCCCGTCGCCCCACGGCAGCGGTGATCGTCCGGCCTCCCCTTCCCACAGCTTGACTACTCTACGCATACGACTCACTACGATCCGGCCATGCCGAGGGCCCCCGAGGGTGCGGTACAGGCACGGCCTCCAGCCGGAGGACCGAAGGATCAGGTGGGAACACCTCGGACGAGAACGCCCCCACCTGCCGGGGCGTTTCGGCGCGCTGCTGTCGCGCCACGGAATCGCGGACGTCCAGCGGACCTACGTGGCCTTCACCGCGCGGATGGGGGGTCAGTGTGCGAAGGTCCAGAACCCGATGAGCGGGGCGGCGCCGGCGGCGAGGGAGACGAGGACGGCGGCCATCCAGGTGCCCGGGCCCGCCGGGGCGGGGGCGTGCTCGTTGTTCGTCACGTGCCCGCGCGGTGGCAGTTGAGTCGTGTGGTGGTGCGAACGGGTTTCCACGGAGGGATCCTCTCGGGCGGTCGTCCAGGTGTCGGTCGCACACCCCTGTGGTCCCGGCCCGCCGACCAGCGGGCCGGGACCACAGGGGTGCGCGGTGTGGTGCGGGTCAGCCCGCGAGGGTCTTGTCCAGGGCTTCGAGGCCGTCGCGGTAGATGGTGGTGAAGAGGTCGATGGCCTCGTCCTCGGTGGCGCCGTCGGGGTTGAAGCGTCCACACCGTCCCCGGCCGCGACGACGCCGCCGAGGTCCAGTGGTCCGGCCGCT